>CALDGV010000749.1 GCA_937941745.1 uncultured Prosthecobacter sp.
CCAGCGAGGCATTTTAACGGTGCGGGTGCTACAGCCCACTGTTCATCATGCGCTATCCATGGAAAAGCCAAGAATTCTGAAACGACTTCAAGCCAAACTGCAAAGCTCTGGCATCAAAGACATCCGCCTCAAGCACGGTTGACCGACATGGACTGGAATGACTGGCAAAACATCCTTCGATGGCGCGCCATCGAAGAAGGTGATGCAGACGGCGCCCTGCTGCACGAAGATCGGCGGCGCGAAGCAACTGCCAGGACTCGTGCAGGCCTGACCACAGAGCAGGTTCGCGGAGAGAGCCTCAGTTCACGCGAAGCCGCCTTCCTACTGCGACGTGCACGCTGGCTGGAAAACGAGGTGGTTGGCTGCAACGGGCCTTTAGTCAGACTTCTTGAAAGGTTGACTGTCGTTCGTGGAAGGTCCTCCTGGACCATGCTAGGCTGGATCTTTTCAGCCATCCTTGGTTACGCGCTCTCAGGCCTGGGCCAGGAAGCCGAATTCAACCTGCTTGCCCTGCCCCTGGCCGGAATTTTATCATGGAATGCCCTGGTAATGGCTGTGGCACTGTTCGTGGAGTTCCGGCAGGAACGTTGCAACAATTTCCTTCAATGGCTCGCGCTAATGCTGGCACCACCGCTCACAAGCGACCGAAGCCTGGACACGGATCCTCCTACAGGGATGACGGTGGACCAACGGTTTATTCAGCTTGCCCATAAGTCTGCGTTTGAGCGTTGGCAGAAAAGATTTCGTGCCTGGCTGCATGTTGCGGCTGCACTGGTGGCACTAGGCAGCATCACCGGCCTGTACACACGAGGATGGTCCAAGGAGTACAAGGCTGTGTGGGAGAGCACCCTGCTGAGTGAGGCTGGGGCACAGCAGTTTTTGGGGATGCTTTTCACCCCAGCAGCCCGTCTGACAAATCTCGAACTGCCCTTGAACCAACTGCCAGCCATGCACCGCACCAGTGGAGCGGCTCTACAGCCCTCGCCTGCCCTGCCATGGATTCACCTGTATGCCGCGACACTCTTGCTTTTGGTGGTATTGCCACGTCTGATGTTGGCAGGATTCACCGTGTGGAGGGCTCATCACACACTGACGAGGCGGATGCGTTCCCTGGGATGGCGAAGTTATCTGACGAGGACGCTCAAAGCCGTCGAGGGAGGGCAGGAAATCATCACTGTTTTGGTTCACGCAACAGATGCCACTCCCAGTCATCTCGAAGTCTGGTCGCGTGGAGTTCGTGAACGCTTTGGGCAGCTAACACAGCCAGAATTCACCACCATCCGCCTGGGCGATGAAGATGACTTTGCTGCAGCATGGCGCCCGGTCCATCCGAGGGCAGTCGTCGTTTTCAATCTCGCCACAACACCCGAGGCAGAGGTGCAGCGCCGCCTCATGCTGGATATCAAACAACGTCTGCAGACCACCCTTCATGCAGCGGAACTGACCGTGCTCCTTGATGCCACCAGCATCGGCGGCCGGTGGTCTCCTGAGAAGCTTGCCGGGAGGGAAAAGCTTTGGACTGACCTTCTGCAAGGCACCGGAGCTGAAATCATCGTAGCCGCCCGAAGAGGTGGCACCTGAACTGCTTCTTCACGGCGACCATGCCGCCAACCGTGAACGTAATTCCACCTGTCACCAATCTTTCCATGAGCCTTTTACCGTCTCACGAGCGCCCAGGCACACTTGAAAAGGCGCTTCGCATCAATCTGGCTCACAAGGTCTATGGCACTTTTGCGGAAATCGGGGCCGGCCAGGAGATCGCAAACTGGTTTTTCCGTGCCGGCGGAGCATCAGGAACTGTCGCCAAAACCATGTCGGCCTACGACATGACCTTCAGTGACGAAATTTACGGCAAGGCACAACGCTATGTATCCAGGCAGCGAATGGTGGCGATGCTGGACCACGAGTTCCAGATCGTTAAGGACCGTCTTGCCACCAAACGAGGTGATACCACCACCTTCTTCGCCCTAGCCAACACCGTGCGCGCCAAAGGCTTCCGCGACACCAATGAAGAATGTCACGGCTGGATGGGCCTGCGCTTCCAAACGGAACCAAACGGTCCCAGCAGCGACATCCAGCTTCATGTGCGCCTTCTGGACACCACCAATCCCCTTCAGGCAGATGCCCTGGGCATCCTGGGAGTCAACCTGCTCTACGCGGCCTACCACCTGCGCTCCAGCCTTCCGACTTTCCTCGAGAGCCTGATGGATGAACTCAATCGTTGGCGCGTTGAGATCGACATGATTGACTTCAGTGGACCTGCTTTTGATTCAGCAGGCTTTGAAGACCGCATCGTCGCCCTACAACTCGTTCGCAGCGGCCTTTCCGACGCAGCGCTCTTCGGACCCGATGGAGAAATCCTGCAAGTCGCCGATGTGCTCTACAAAAGGTCGGTCTTCCTCACCCGTGGCACCTTCGACCCGATCACACGGGTCAATCTCGACATGCTCGAAAAGGGCATCGGATGCTTCAGAAAGGACTTCGGTGAAGATGCTGGCGACCTGCTGGAGATTTGTGAGATCACCATGCACAACCTCCTCGGCATGGATGATTGTTCTGTGGAATATCAAAACTTCCTCGACCGTGCCAGCGTGCTCCAGGCGCTGGGCAAAAACGTTCTTATTTCGAAGCACGCGGAGTTCCACCGCCTCAGCTCTTATCTGGCACGCTACACCCAGCGTCCGGTCGGCATTGTTCTTGGACTGCCTTTGTTTGAAGAGCTTTTCAACGAACGCTGGTATGCCGATCTTGGAGGTGGTCTGCTGGAGGCCTTTGGCCGACTTTTTAAAAACCAGGTCCGCCTCTACGTGTATCCCGCCGGAGATCCGATCACTGCCAAGGTGCGCACTGGAGCCCAGGCACGTGTGCAGCCACACCAGCAGCATCTCCTGCGTTACCTCCTGGAGACCAGCAGTGTGCGCATCATTGACGACTGTCTGGACGACTGCGTCTTTGTCACCAGTGCCACAGTGCGAAAGATGCTTCACGATGGGGATCCCACCTGGAAGCAGTTTGTGCCTGAAATCGTGCTCAAACAGGGCCCTTGGGCCGCATGAAAATATCCTGTCTGGACTTCGCGTGCGTATGGAGTAGCCCCCTGCATCACTTCAGCCACCCCAGACCAGATCATGCGCATCGAACTTGTTAACACCGGAGACGAACTTCTCCTGGGAGACACCATCAACACCAATGCCGCATGGCTCGGCCAGCAGATTGCAGCGCTCGGCCTCATGGTCTCTCGTCACTTGGTTGTCTCGGATGGTGCAGTCATCAAGGAGGCGATGGCAGACGCAGCCGCACGCTCCGATGTTGTCCTGGTTTCAGGCGGTCTTGGCCCCACGAATGATGATCTCACCCGTGAATCCATTGCCGAACTGCTCGGTCTGCCAATGGAGCTGGATGAGAATATCAAGGCCCATTTGGAAGCCTTCTTTGCCAAACGCAATCGCGTGATGTCGTCCTCCAACCTGAAGCAAGCCATGGTGCCCAAAGGCGCTCTGGTGCTGGAGAATCCATTTGGAACTGCCCCGGGTCTCTATTTCCCTGCTCATCTGAGCCATGCGCGCGGCTGGAACACTCATTTCTTCCTCATGCCAGGCCCGCCACGCGAACTCAAGCCGATGATGGAAACCTATGTGGAACCCCGGCTGCGAGCCCTGCTGCCTGATGGCGCCAGCCGCAAAATCCGCTATTTCAAGATCACCGGCCTGGGCGAATCTGACATCGTCGAGCGGGTGGAAAAGAAGCTCGAAGCCATCCCGGATCTCATCCTGGGCTACTGCATCCGGCAGGGAGACGTGGATGTGAGGCTGTCAGGCCAGCCAGGACCTGTCGCAGTTGGCGAAGCGATCGTGCGGGAGCACCTCGGAGATCACATCGTCTCCACGGACCGCCGTTTGATCGAAGAAGTGATCGTGCAGACACTCGCTGAGCGCGGCCAATGGCTGGCCACAGCAGAATCCTGCACAGGCGGCTTCCTTGCCAACCGCATCACGGATGTCAGTGGTGCCTCCAAGGTATTCGGTCACGGCTTCATCACCTATGCCAATGAAGCCAAAGAAAAGGTTCTGGGTGTCTCTGCTGAACTGCTCACCAGCCATGGGGCAGTGAGCGAACCCGTGGCAAAAGCCATGGCAGAGGGGGCCCTGCGTGCATCAGGGGCAGACCATGCCCTATCCCTCACCGGTATTGCCGGCCCCAGCGGTGGCAGTGATGAGAAACCGGTGGGAACGGTATTCATCGCCCTGGCCACTCTGGGAGAACCCACTCTGGTCAAGAAATTCTTCTATCCCGGCACCCGGGACCGTTTCAAGCTTCTCTCCAGTCAGGCCGCGCTTGACCTGCTGCGTCGTCGGCTTTTCCAGCTGCCGCTGGCATAAAAGCTCAGGTTTCATGCTGAAACCTGAAAGCTGACGCTTGAATCCATGGCTAGGTGCTCAAGGTTCCCGTTCCTTGCCCACCAACCGCGCCAGACTTGCCCTGCTCTTCTTTTTCACTGCGATGCCGATGGGCATCTGGAGTGTTCCGCTCGCGAACGTCTTCACGGCCTATGAAAAAGGACACTTGGTTCCCTGGGTGCTCGCCACCACGGCTGTAGCAGCATTCATTTCTCCTCTCTTTGTCGGCGCTCTGGCAGATCAAAGAATGGCACCCACTCGCCTCATGCGCTGGCTGGCAGGGCTGACTGGGCTCACCCTCTGCATGACCTGCCTCTCCCTGCACTGGCGGCTCAGCGATGAACTGGTGCTTCTTTGTGCCCAGATCCAAGCCCTGGTCGCCACTCCAGTCTGGAGCATGGCCAGCAGCATTGTTTTTTCCCAGCTGCATGACCCAAAACGCCAGTTCGGCCCCCTGCGCGCATGCGCCACCTTCGGCTGGATGGT
>CALDGV010000750.1 GCA_937941745.1 uncultured Prosthecobacter sp.
AGTCGCTGACGCTGCGGCAACTCATTGGGCTGGCGAATGAGCATATCAAAGTGCTCGCGGAGCGGTATCGCCTCATGGCCGCGCCGGGCGACGAGTTGGATCTGCGCATCGTTGATCTTTACCAGGCAAACGTGGACCGGTCGATGGAAAGCCTTTCCGGTGGCGAGAGCTTCCTCGCGAGTCTCGCGCTGGCGCTTGGCTTGAGCGAGCTGGCGTCTCGGCATCATCCGATCGACTCGCTGTTCATTGATGAGGGCTTTGGCACGCTTGACTCGGAGACGCTGGAGATGGCGCTGAGCGCGCTGGAGAACCTGCGTTCACGCGGAAAGACCATCGGACTCATCTCGCACGTGGATTTGCTCAAGGAGCGCCTGACGACGCAGGTGCGCGTGATCCGCGGGGCAGGGGGCACGAGCCGGATCGAGCTGGTGGCTTGATGAAAAAGATCCAGAACGACGTTTGGTTTCTTCATGCGCATTTGGGATCTCCATTGTCATTTAAGCGGTGTGTCTGGACTTACCCCGGAAGACCGGCTCGGTAATCTTATCCGCTACGCGGATCGTGTGGGAATTGAGCGATTGTGCGTGTACATGGGGATGAAGTGGGCGCAGAACCCATCCGCTGACGATCTGACTCAGCAGAATGACGATGTGATGCGTGCTTTGGAGAAACATTCCGACCGTGCCTTTGGCTTTGTGTATTTGAGTGCACAGCACGTGGAGCGAAGCCTGGCGGAGCTTGAACGTTGTGTGGCCAGTGGTCCGATGGTCGGGGTAAAGCTCTGGGTGGCTCAGCGATGCAACGACCCCAAGATTGATCCGATCATCGCCAGGGCAGCAGAATTGAAGGCTGTCATATTCCAGCACACTTGGTTCAAGACGAGTGGCAACTACCCTGGTGAGTCCACTCCGGATGACCTGGTGGAGCTGGCACAGCGGTTTCCTCAGGTTCCAATGATTTGCGGTCACGTTGGCGGCACATGGGAGCTTGGGGTGAGGGCCATCCGTGACCAAAAGAATCTTTTTGCCGACCTTGCCGGCAGCGACCCTACCCAAGGTGTCACAGAGATGGCGGTTCGAGAACTCGGCGCTGGGAGGGTGATTTATGGAAGTGATGCAGGAGGGCGCAGCTTTGCAAGCCAGCTGGCCAAGGTTCACGGAGCGCAAATCACAGAGGAGCAAAAACAGAAGATTTTCTGCGACAACCTCCGCGGACTTTTGCAGCCCATCCTCAAAATGAAAGGCATCAAGGCATGAAACGACGAAACTTTATGATCCAGGCCGGTGCATTGGCGGCGGCTCCTCTGATTGCTGAACAGGCAGCTGAACTGATTGACTGCAACATGCACTTTGGGCCACATCCGACCCGGGCTTTGCCAACCATCGACGAGGTCTTCTTGGAGCGTCAAGGCGTTACGGAAGCCTGGGTGGGGTCTTTTGAAGCCCTGCTTCATCGAGACATTGCAGGGGTCAACTCCCGCACTGCCCGACATTGTGCCGGTTCACGCCGTCTCAGGGCGGTTGGCAGCCTTCATCCGGGGCTTCCTTCCTGGAAGGATGATCTTCGCAGGTGTGCCGAACAGCATGGCATGCAGGTTCTGCGGCTCTATCCCAATCATCATGGCTACACTCTCGCAGACCCTCTTTTCTGCGAGGTGCTGGAGGCTTGTGTGGAAGCACGTCTTGCGGTGCAGGTGGTGGCCCAGATGGAGGATGCGCGAACGCAATCACCTCTCATGCAGCTTCCTGCGGTGGATCTGAAGCCTCTGGCCAAGGCGATGGAAAAGGTTCCTGAGGTGCGATTGATGGTTCTAAATGCCAACGCGACGATGATTACGACTTCGCTGAGGGGCTGTTCAAGAGCCTGGATCGATATCGCCATGATTGAAGGCGTTGCCGGAGTTGAGAACATTCTCTGGTCATGGCCGGAGGCTCAGGTCTGTTTCGGCAGTCATGCCCCCTTTTTCTACTGGGAGGCCTCTTCGCTGAAGATGAAAGAATCGATCCTGAGCACATCACAATCCAATGCTGTTAAAGCCGCCAATGCCCGGCAGTGGCTTCTTGGCTAGGTTGGAAGGCAAGGCATAAAAAAGAGCGGCTCAGATGAGCCGCTCTTCAATTTTCCTAAGGATGAACCGAAATTACTTGGTGTTTGTGTAAACACCTTTGCTGCTAGGGGCTGCGGTCACTGCATAGCCAGAGAGATCTGGCAGTTTTTTCCGCCAGCTGCTGCCTGGCATGGTGTCGTCACGAATCGTGTCGTTCAGGCTGCCAACCATGTAGGGCTTGGTATCGCGAACCACGCAGCGAAGGAGGCCACCGAAAAGGCCGCGTGTCGCACTGTCCCAGATATTGCTGTAGGTCGTCATGGTGCCGCACACCACGGTTCCGCCAGAGTGCATGGTGCGCTCATAAGCGTTCAGACCCACATTGGTGGTGTCGATCATCTCATCATGGATGAGACCGGTGGCCTGATCGTTGACGTCATAAACGGTTTCACCATAACGGTTGAACTCCTTGCGAACCACGTTGCCACCGCGACGTGCCGAACGGAAACTGATGTTGGCACCATCACGAACGAGGCGCGTTCCAACGTTGCTGCCAATGCCTGCCGTGTCTTCCACAACGTCAATCGAGGAGGTAGCCGACTGATCGATGACCTTGACTGGGTAGGAGAGACCTTTGTTGAGGTTCGTTGTCGCGTATTCAGCACCTTCCTGGGAAGGGCGCTCAGGGATTTCCGAAAGCTTCAGGGGCCTTTGTGTCGAGGAGCAGGATGCAAGAATGGGGAGGATCGCGAGAGCGAGGTATTTTTTCATAAAAGCGACCGAAGGATGTCGAAAGGCCTCCGGGATGTCAAAACTAAAGTCAGTTTGAAGGGACGAAAACATCGGTGCATCGAGCTTCCTCATGAACCGTCTTGCTGCGAATGTTGTGAGAAGTAGCCGCCTGGGCAGCTGCTGCCGCAGGAGTAGTTGGTCCTCGTCCCTGAAAGTGACGTAATGACAGATGAAATGGCTGCCAGAAGCGTTTAAACCTCAGCCAAGCATGCCTCTGATTTCACTCTCCAATGTTTCCAAGTCCTACCGCGAGCCCGCCAGCGGTCTTGAGGTGCCCGTTTTGAAATCGGTGAATCTCCAGATCGAGGCTGGTGAGTCCGTGGCGATCGTTGGACCTTCGGGCTGCGGTAAGAGCACCTTGCTCAACATTCTGGGAACCCTGGACATGCCGGATTCTGGTGAGCATCTCTTCGATGGTGAGCTCGTTTCCACCATGCAGGCTGCGCAGCTTGCTGATCTGCGAAGCCGGAAGATCGGCTTCATCTTTCAGCTTCATCACCTCATGCCGCAGTGCAGTGTTCTGGAAAACGTGCTGTTGCCAACACTGGCGCTGCCGGGTGCCGGTGCTGCGGATGCCAAGAAGCGTGCTGAGGTGCTTTTGAGCCAGGTAGGACTTCAGGACCGGCTGGCATGGAAGCCTGCTCAGCTATC
>CALDGV010000751.1 GCA_937941745.1 uncultured Prosthecobacter sp.
TCTTGTGGATGGTCGAGATTTTTTTACCCTACCGCTTGTGTCGGGAATGTTGCACAGCGCAAAAACCAGTGTTCCACGCCCAAAACTTTTTTCGGGGGGCAAAATGGCACTCTTTGCTTATAATTTTGAGAACTCCTTCGCCCTGCACGAAGGGCTTGAGTCTCAGGAAATTGTGAACAACCAGCCTGGTTTATTCGCCAAAAACTCAAAAATTGAGGAAAATGGCACGCTTATTCACAATTTGTGCAAAAGGCCGGAGAAAGCTGACCATCGCCAAAAATCAGGAAAAAATCACTTGGAGGCAGCTCTCGAGGCTTTTGTAGAACATGAGGCCTTCAAAAACCGCTGAGACAGCATCCAAAGCAGGGCGGGAAAGCCTGCGCTGAGGCCCAAAGCCAGGGCGGGATGGGTCTGACCGAGGGCCCCGATGGCGGCAAAGGCAAACCCCACTGGCAGCGAACCACAGGCCAGGGAAAGCAGGTAGGTGCCCAGGCGCATTTGTACCAGGCCCGCCAGGCAGGAGACCGCCTCCGGCAGCACCGGCATCCAGCGTGACATGGCGACCAGCCAGCCGCCGCGCTGGGCAAAAAGAGCCTCACCCCGTAACAAAGAATCCTCACCCGCCAGCCACAGGGCCGCCGGGCGGCCCAGAAAGCGGCAGGCCAGATAGGCGGCCATTCCGGCCAGAAATGAGCCGCAGGAGGCCAGCAGCCCGCCGACGAACCATCCATACTTCAACCCTAGCGCCGACATGATGACCGTGCTGGGCACCGGCAGCACGATGTCGCTCATCAACAGGAGGATCCCGGCAAGCCAGGCCGCATCCCCGCGCGCATTGATCCACGCAAGCGCGCCTTCGAGGGTGAAGGCGGCATCAAACCGGTCTCCCCAGATGGCAAAGGGGATGAGAATCCCGGCGAGAATGAGCAGGCTGAGGATGAGCAGGGCGCGCGGCATGAAGGCTGGACAAACAGTGCGAAACTGACCGAAGAGGCAAGCTCAAGACCATCAAAGACGGCGGTGACGCCAGAACGCTTGCTTCACCAAGGCCGCCGAGGCTCACCATTCGCCTTCACGTCGGAACTTGCCCTTCACGTTGGCGCTGAACTGGCCGACGGCGGCTTCCACATTGGTCAAAATCTGCCCTGTGGTCAGACCAGCCGAATTGCGGGCCGCTGGGATGACGGTCTCACACTCATTGCTGTCCATGAACCGGGCTGCATCAAGCAGTCCGGGCTGCTCCTCAGGCGGAATCACCAGGAAACCATGCTTGTCAGCATGAATGAGATCGCCGGGACGGATCTGACGGCCAAAAACCTCGACCTCGCAGTTCCAGCGCACCGGATGCACATGCGCGTGCCCGACACAGAGGCGGCGGGCGAGCGCCTTGAAGCCGGCATTGGTCATTTCATCCACATCCCGGATGGCACCATCCGTGATCGTGCCGACACAGCCCAGCGCCCGGTGGATGTTGCTGTTCACCTCGCCCCAGAAGGAGCCGATCACCCGGGGTTTGTCGAGGTCCTGGACGACGACGATCTTCGGCCCCGGGATGCTGGCGATGTATTCGCGGTACTCCCGGCCTGCATTTGGATTGGCGGCGCGGTGCGCAGGGTTGCTGGGCTCGATCACCACCGTGACCGCATACCCCACCATCGGCCCCATCTGCGGCATGAAGTCCCGCGTTTCCTCAAGGTTGAAGGCCTCCGCACCGGAATCCCGGCGGGTGATCTGCTCCCAGCCATTGTAGATGGTCGGGGTGTTCCAGCGCTTGAGCTGAAGAAGGTCGGCATGGGTCAGGATCGGCATAAAAGAAGGCGTTCAGGGTTCCGCACCCAGGCTTCACGCGGGTAAGCCTGAGGCAACGGCGGCCTAATGGTCACGACGAGTTACCATTTTGCGCGGATGCAGGTTCCTGCCCGAGGCGGCACGAGCTCCGTGAATCATCGGTGCCTGCAGACGCGTTGAGGAGGGCTCCATGCGCTGCCTTGCCCTTTTCTTTCTTGCCCTGTCATCGGCCGTCGCCGCCGAACGCCCGAACATCCTCTTTGCGATCGCGGATGACTGGGGGCCGCATGCGGGCGCCTACGGCAC
Source organism: uncultured Prosthecobacter sp. (assembly GCA_937941745.1). Lineage (GTDB taxonomy): Bacteria > Verrucomicrobiota > Verrucomicrobiia > Verrucomicrobiales > Verrucomicrobiaceae > Prosthecobacter. Next base: position 2,095 of record CALDGV010000751.1, read on the forward strand.
CCCGTGGGTGAAGACGCCTCACTTCGACCGCGTGGCCCGGGAGGGCCTGCTTTTCAAGAATGCCTACACGCCCAATGCCAAATGCGCCCCCTCACGGGCCTGCATCCTCACAGGACGCAATTCCTGGCAGCTCAAGGAGGCGGCCAACCACATCTGCTACTTCCCGCCAGAATTCAAAGGCTGGGGTGAAGCCCTGGCGGAAAAGGGCTGGAACGTCGGCCATACGGCCAAGGGCTGGGGGCCCGGCGTCGCCAAGGATGCTGCGGGCGCGCTGCGTGAGATGACCGGGAAATCCTGGAACAAGAAGAAGCTCAAGCCGGCGACCTCCGAGATCAGCAACAACGACTACGCCGGCAATTTCACCGACTTCCTCGATGCCGCCTCGGCGGACCAGCCGTGGTGCTTCTGGTATGGCTCGCTCGAACCACACCGCGGCTACGAATTTGGCAGCGGGGTCAAAAAAGGCGGCAAAAAGCTCTCGGACATCGACCACGTGCCAGCCTACTGGCCGGACCATGAAGTGATCCGGAACGACATGCTGGACTATGCCTTCGAGGTCGAGCACTTCGACTCCCACCTCGGCCGGATGCTGGATGAGCTGGAAAGGCGCGGCCTGCTGGACAACACGCTGGTCGTCGTCACCGCGGACCACGGCATGCCCTTCCCCCGCAGCAAGGGAAATGCAAACGTCATGGCCAACCACGTGCCCCTGGCGGTCATGTGGAAGAAGGGCATTCAGGCTCCGGGCCGGGCTGTGGAGGATTTCGTGAGCTTCATCGACCTGGCACCCACCTTCATTGAGCTGGCGGGCATGGCCTGGAAAGAGACGGGCATGGCCGAAAGCCCCGGGCGCAGCCTCACCGACCTGTTCGCCAACAAGCCCGTTCACACCCGTGATCATGTGCTGATCGGCAAGGAACGCACGGATGTGGGCCGCCCAAACGACTGGGGGTATCCGATCCGCGGCATCGTGACCAAGGACAGCGTGCTGATCGAGAATTTTGAACCTTCCCGCTGGCCGGGAGGCAACCCTGAAACGGGCTACATGGACTGCGATGCAGGCGCCACCAAGACCTTCATCCTGAGCGCCCACCGTCAGAACCCTGCCGACCCATTCTGGCAGCTCTGCTTCGGCCTGCGCCCCGCCGTGGAATTTTATGACCTGAAAACCGACCCGGATTTCGTGAAAAACCTGCCCGCCGACCCTCGCATGGCTGCCTTGCAAGCAAAGATGCGCTCTGAACTGAAGGCCCAAGGCGATCCCCGGATGGAGGGCCGTGGAGACGTTTTCGACCGCTATGAACACGCCACCCAGCCCAACGTCGGCTTCTACGAAAAATTCATGCGCGGTGAGCCTGTGAAGGCGGGCTGGATCAACCCCACGGACATCGAACCCAAGCCCCTGCCCTGAAAATCTCCGAATAGGAAACCGCGGCATACAGTCTATCCACCGCACTTCTCGTGCGGCCATGAACAACAATCTTCCCGCCTCTCCGGTTCTCGAAACCCTCGAATCACGCCTGGCGCCCGCTGGCGTGGTTGCGCTCAGTCTTTCCGCCAGCGGCGCGCTCTCCATCGCAGGAGACTCGCTGGCCAACGACCTGCAGATCACGGAATCCGGCAATCAGTGGACGATCTCCGCCCAGGCGGGTGGGGACACGCTTTTCAAAATGAACGGAGGTCCGCTGCTGCCCAGCATCACCTTCGCGGCCCCGCTTTCGCTCTCTGCAAGCCTGGGCGGCGGCCATGACGAGCTGCTGATCTCCGCCGCCCTGCTGCCCGGCAACCTCAGCATTGATGGCGGAGAGGGCAATGACGCCGTGGACCTGACCAGCACCAGCATCGGGGGCACTGCCAGCGTGCGCCTGGGCAACGGCCATGACTACTTCACCGCAGGTGGCGACCTGTTCTTCGCCAAAGGCCTCAGCGTGGATCTGGGCACCGGCCAGAACACCTTTGACGTGAACGCCAAGACCCTGCTCGCCAATGGCGCGATCAGCGCGGTGGCGGGAGGCACGGCCATCGACAAGCAGACCTTCATCCTCGCGGCGGAGCTTGCAGATGTGAAGGGTGCGGTGACCCTGCGCACAAGCACGGCGAGCGCCACGGAGTTCGAAATCGGAGCCTTGAACAGTGACAGCCTGCGGGTCACAGGCGGGCTTTCGCTCATCGCCGGGGCTGGTGACGACCAGGTCACCCTTGCTGGCAACATCGAAACACTTTCGACCCTGGCCATCAACCTCGGTCACGGAGCCAACCACCTCGTGAGCAGCGGTACCGGCCTGATCAAGGCGAATGCCCTGAGCTATGCCGGCGGCAGTCACCTGGACAGCATCACCTTCGCCGGACAGTCTCTGCGCATCGTCGGCAACATGACCTTCGCGGGCGGGGCCGGAACGAACCTTCTGGACCTCAATCCCGCCGTCTCCCTGAACATCGGAGGCGGTCTCCTCTACACGGGCGGCACTGGCAGCGACACGCTGCTGATCGACGGCCCCACTGCACAGATCGGCGGGCTGGTGAACATGAGCGCTGGTGCGGGGAACAATGCCCTGGGCCTCAATGCCATCAGCGCCAGCGTGGGTGCCGTGAGCTTCTCCGCAGGAGCTGGAAATGACATCGTGGACATTGGCGAGCACACCGGAGCCTCCAGCCTGGTCACGGTGCGCGGTGCGGTGACCGTGAACGCAGGCTCAGGCAGCGCTGACATCATGGTGCGGGATGCCGACCTCTATGGAAACCTCACCATCAACACGGCCGTGGCCTTCGGCGGCATCGATACCGTGCGGCTGCTGGACAGTGACTTCGGCGGCAATGTCGGCATCAACCTTGCGGGCACGGCTGAAAGCGATGTGATCGTGCGTGACAGCATCTTCGACCGCGCCGTCACCATCAACACCGGCTCAGGTGATGACTATGTGGCCTTCGACACGGACACCGAAGTGTCCTCGATTTACAGCGTCTTTGACGGCTGGGTGAGGATCAACCTCGGCGCCGGCAATGACATCTTTGCCGCAGGCTCCAATCCTGCCGTGGCCACGGTGGGCAATGACTTCAACCACTACGTCGATGTGTATGGGGGCACGGGCTATGACCGGGCCTACTTCATGCACAGCGCCTACAACAACGGCTTCAATGGTCCCCTGCCCTGGACGGTCGGTGTCGAAGAATACTACTGAAGCCTGCCGCAGGCCTGTGTTTGAGATTGAGCGATCCGGCAATCATTGCCAGCATGGTGGAGTTTATTCCTCTTCACCATGTCCGCTGAATCCCAACTCATTGCCCTCGGCATCACCCTCCCTCCAGCTCCTCCCAAAGGAGGCATCTACAAGCCGGTCGTTGTCATCGGCAACGTGGCCTATGTCTCCGGACATGGTCCATATCTGCCTGATGGCGGCATGATCCGGGGCCGCGTCGGGGATGATCTGGACCTCGCCCAAGGCAACGCTGCGGCACGACAGACCGGGCTGGCCCTGCTGGCCACGCTGCAAAAGGAGCTCGGCAGCCTCGACCGGGTCAAACGCGTCATCAAACTGCTCGGAATGGTCAACAGCACGCCGGAATTCGCCGACCACCCCAAGGTCATCAATGGCTGCAGTGAACTGTTTGCCCAAATCTGGGGCGAGGAGGCCGGTGTTGGTGCCCGCAGCGCTGTTGGCATGGGTTCGTTGCCAGGAAACATCGCGGTGGAAATCGAAGGCATCTTCGAAATCGGCGACTGACGCGGACACTCTCCCCCCATTCCATCCCATAAAAAAGCCCTCCGGCAGAGCTGCCGGAGGGCTTTGGAATTTTTATCGGACAAGGTCAGCCTTCATTGTCCCAGCGACGTGGCTTGCCACCACCGCCACCGAAGCGCCTGCCGCCGCCTGCTCCTCCGTAGCCGCCGCCACCACCGCCGCCACGGTCATCAAAATCGCGGCGTGGACCGTAGGGCTTCTTGTAGCCACCAGGGCCGCCTTTGAACCCGCCGCCACCACCACCACCGTAGCCTGGCTTGCCGCCATAGCCGCCGCCACCACCGCCGAAGCGCGGTTTGCCGCCGTAGCCGCCACCACCGCCTTCACGCTCACGGGGAGGACCGTCAAAGTCACGACGCGGAGGACGTGGCGCCCAGTTGGCCGCTCCGCCGCCGCCTTCGCG
>CALDGV010000752.1 GCA_937941745.1 uncultured Prosthecobacter sp.
CGGGATGTAGCCTGCATTGCCGACGACGCTGTTTTCGATCTCAAAGCGGGCCGGTGTGGCGCTGACATAAACCATCTGGCCCACGGCATCCATGAACTCGGGGAACTTCAGCGGACGGTTGTCCAGCGCGCTCGGCAAGCGGAAGCCATGATCGACGAGCACGGTCTTGCGTGACTTGTCGCCCTCATACATGCCGCCGATCTGCGGGATGGTGGCGTGGCTTTCGTCGATGAATACCAGCGGCGGCTCGCGGAAGAAATCCAGCAGCGTGCCTGGTGTGGCCCCTGGCTGGCGGCCAGTCAGATGGCGGCTGTAGTTTTCGATGCCCTGGCAGAAGCCCATCTCCTGCATCATCTCGATGTCGTGCTCCGTCCTCATGCGCAGCCGCTGGGCTTCGAGGAGCTTGCCCTCCTTTTCAAACCAGGCCACGCGCTCCGTCATCTCCTCACGAATGTGGACAATGGCCTTCTTCATCTTGTCGCCGGGCGTGACGAACTGCTTCGCGGGGAAAATCGTGTAGCTGGGCAGCTTCAACGTCACCGTGCCAGTCAGCACGTCCACGGCGCTGATGCGGTCGATTTCATCGCCGAAGAACTCGATGCGGATGGCCTCGCTGTCGAGATAGGCAGGCACGACCTCCACGACATCTCCTCGGGCACGGAAGGCACCGCGCTTGAGCTGGATGTCATTGCGCTCATAAAGCATGTTGACCAGGGATGTCAGCAGCGCCTCGCGCGTCATTTGCTGCCCGACATGCAACGGCACCATCATGCCTTCATAATCCTCGGGCGAGCCCAAGCCATAAATGCAGCTCACGGAGGCCACGACGATCGTGTCTGGCCGTGTCAGCAGCGCGCCCATGCTGGACAGGCGCAGCCGCTCAATCTCATCGTTCACGTTCGAGTCCTTCTCGATGTAGGTGTCCGTGCGCGGGATGTAGGCCTCGGGCTGGTAGTAGTCGAAGTAGCTGACGAAGTATTCGACGGCATTGTCCGGGAAGAAGTTTTTGAACTCGGAATAGAGCTGGGCCGCCAGGGTCTTGTTGTGGCTGAAGATCAGCGAGGCCTTGCCCACTTCGGCGATGATGTTCGCCATGGTGAAGGTTTTGCCCGAACCGGTCACGCCCAGAAGTGTCTGATGCCGGTTTCCTGCGCGCACCGATTTCACCAGCTTCGCGATGGCCTGCGACTGGTCGCCACGCGGATGAAATTCGGGATTGAGGCGGAAGGGGGACATGAAACAAGAAAAAGGACTACGCCAGCCAAGAAGGCCACGCCGCGTGGGGTCGCACCATCACTCGGCTTTCTCAGCCTCGCAGTTCCAGCACACTTCAAACTCCGCCGGATTGCTCTCACCACACTTCGCGCAGGTCCATTCCACGTTCTCAGCAGCTTTCTCAGGGTAGTGATGCGGCTTCAGAAGCTCAATGGCCTCCTCATAACGGCTATCATCCACGATGCAGAGCGTGGGCTGGAAGATGGGGGAGATGACATTCAGCGTCTGCGCTCCGGCGTCGTTTTGAATGAAGCAGACAATGCCCGCCGCATCGAGCACCGACTTGTAGAAGCCGATGCGGCTGGAATCCATGCTGGTGTAGAGCTCTTTCATGCAGGTCAGACTTCGAACTCATCCGCAGGATCAAAGGGCGGCATGGGAATGTTGATGATCTTGAGCTTGCCGACGGCACGATGGACGCATCCCGGCCGGATCATGACGCTGGTCATGGGCTTGAGCGGGATGATCTCGCCATCGGCTTCCAGATGGCCTTCACCCTCCAGCACGATGTAGATCTCCGTCATCTTCTGGTGGTAGTGCGCCTTGCTGTCCGCATGGATGTCGGTGAGGTGGACGGTCGCCAGCGTGTTCCAGGGTTCTTTGAAAGCACGCCGGGCCTGCCCGCAGGGACAGGGCGTGGGTGGAATCTCATCGAGCTGGGCGACGGCGAAACGGGGCGAGGACATGAAGCTGAATGAGGAAGCCTCAGGAATGAAGTCAACCTTCGAAACCAGGCTTGTCAGCAGCGGCCGGGTCATTCCTCACCACTCAGCACGATGCTTCCCGTCGCCAGCCGTGTTCCCTCAGAGGTGAGGATTTCACCACTGACCTGGACAAGGCCGGGCATGACGGCATCCCGGCGTGCATGCAGGGTCAGCGTCTGGCCCGGAGGAATGCTGCCGAGGATCTTGAACTGGCGCACGGCGGTGAGGCGGACGTTGCGGAGAGGATGCTCACCACGGTCACTTTGGGCCAGGATGCCGCCGAGCTGCGCAAGCGCTTCAATCATGATGACGCCTGGAAGCAGCGGCTGACCTGGAAAGTGGCCCTCCAAAAAGGCCTCATCTCCCTTGAGCGTCCAGCGGGCAGTCGCACAAACGCCTGAAACCATCTCCACCAGCTCATCGATGAAACGGAAAGAAGGTCCGTGAGGAAGGGAGGAAAGCGCTTGGAAAAGAACGTCAGGCTGCGACATACTGCCTGCGTGTTAGCGATGAAGTCCGAGCCTGACAAACGGCAATGCAACCTTCCCTCCAGGAGCGCTCCATGACGGTTCCGCTCACATCCAGCCCCCCCAAGGCCGCAAGTCTGGCAAACCGGCTTCGCTTCACCCTGGGCGGACTGGTGCTGCTGGCCTACTGGAGTGCCTGTGCAGCCTCCATCCTGCCCCTGGCAAGGGTGCTGCTGCTTTTCCGCAGCCAGCCCAGAAGGCGTGAACTGGGACAGTTTGTGCTGAAGCAGTTTTTCCGAGGAGTACTGGCCATCCTGCGTCGATTTGGCGTGGTGGAAGTGCACTATGAGGGCTTCGAGCGCCTCAAGTCCCATGTGGGACCGTTGATCCTGGCCCCCAATCACCCGGCGCTCTGGGATGCCGTGCTTGTCCTGGCGGAGGTGGACCGCGCCGCCTGCGTGCTGAAGGCCTCCCTGATGCGCAATCCGCTCCTGATTGCCGGCTCCCGGGCGGCAGGATTTATCCCCAACGACCCAACGCACACCATGCTGCGCCGCTGCATCGACCTGCTGCGCAACGGAGAACGGGTGCTTTTTTTTCCGGAAGGAACACGGACCCGGCCAGAGCATGGCAGACTCAACCCCTTGTCCGGCGGCCTGGCCATCCTGGCCCGGAATTCAGGCGCCCCGGTCTGGCCTGTGGCCATCAGCACCAGCAGCCACTACCTGGGCAAAGGCTGGCCGATCTGGCGGCTGCCGACAGAACCGGTGCGCATCCACCTGCGCGTGTGTGACCCTGTTCATTGCGGGTCAGAAGACGATGCCCAGGAGTTCCTGAGCAAGGTTCGGGATAGCTGCCTGCAGGCCGGCTGCGGCGTGCATCCATAGGATCAGGCCGCGTTGCGCTCGATCCGCTTCTTGACGATCGGCGCACGCTCCCCTTTCACAACGGCTTCGTTGATGGAGACGGAACGGACATCCACACGGCTGGGAACTTCATACATGACGTCCAGCATGATGCGCTCAAAGATGCTGCGCAGCCCCCGGGCTCCGGTGCCGCGGCGAACAGCCTCACGCGCCATGGCGAGCAGGCCTTCCTTGTTCACATTGAGGTCCACGCCCTCCATGCCGAGCAGCTTGGCATACTGCTTGAGCAGGGCGTTTTTCGGCTCGGTCAGGATGCGCACGAGCTCAGCCTCGTTCAACTCGCGCAGGGCACAGATGACAGGAAGCCTGCCGATGAATTCCGGGATGAGTCCGAAGCCGATCAAGTCTTCCGGCTCGACCTGTTTGAGCAGTTCATCCTTATCCTCCTCCTTCTCCGTGGCACCGCCAACAAAGCCCATGGTGCGGCGGCCCTTGCGACGCCGGATGATCTGATCGAGGCCGACAAAAGCCCCGCCACAGATGAAGAGGATGTTCTCCGTGTTCACCTGGATGTACTCCTGCTGCGGGTGCTTGCGGCCACCCTGGGGAGGGACATTGCAGATCGTGCCTTCAATCATCTTCAGCAGCGCCTGTTGCACGCCCTCACCGGAGACGTCACGCGTGATGCTGACATTTCCCGTGGTCCGACCGATCTTGTCGATCTCATCAATGTAGATGATGCCGATCTCGGCACGGGCGACATCAAAGTCCGCCGCCTGAAGCAGGCGCAGGATGATGTTTTCCACATCCTCGCCGACGTAGCCAGCCTCCGTCAGCGTGGTGGCATCTGCGATGCTGAAGGGCACGTTCAAAATCTTGGCCAGGGTTCTGGCGAGAA
>CALDGV010000753.1 GCA_937941745.1 uncultured Prosthecobacter sp.
CGGGCACCGACTGGACCCAGTGGTTTACATTCCTGCGCTGGCGATCGTGGGCCGCATGCGGCTCGGGGAACTGACGGGTGATGAGTCTGCATTGCGGGATGCGGAGCTGATCTGCGCGCCCTACAAGAGTGGCGAAAAGGAATCCATGCCCGCGAACGGGAACGGCAGCACGATCTCCGGGCATCTGGTGTTTTCCGAACTGGCGCGGCGCACGGGGGATGTGGGATGGACGGCACTGGCCCGGAAGGCGGCGGACCATGGTTTTGATGCAGATGGCCGGCCGAGGGAGTCCATGCCCTTCCACAGTGAGATGAGCGATTCGGTCTTCATGGGCTGTGCAATCCTGGCGGAGGCAGGTGCCTTGACCGGCGAGCGGAAGTACTTTGAGCAATGCCTCAGGCATCTGCGCTTCATGGAAAAGCTCTGCCTGCGTGCGGACGGCATCTACAGGCATTCACCGCTGGATGAATCAGCCTGGGGCCGCGGCAATGGATTTCCAGCGCTGGGCCATGCTCTGTCGCTCAGCTTCCTGCCGCCGGATTCGGTGGAGCATGGAACCTTTTTGCAGAGCTACCGCAACCATTTGAAGGCTCTGCGTAAGCATCAGGACGTCACGGGTGCTTGGCATCAGGTGATCGATCATGAGGAAAGCTACCGGGAGTTTACCAGCACGTGCATGATCACCTTTGCCATCGTGCGGGGCATGCGGCGCGGCTGGCTGGACGCGGCGGATTGGCAGCCGGTGGTGGATCAGGCGTGGACGGCGATCAAAAGCCGCATTGGGCCAGATGGAGCGCTGGTGGATGTGTGCACGGGCACGGGCAAGATGAAGTCAGTGCGCGACTACCTGGACCGCACGGCGATTCTAGGCCGGGATGAACGCGGCGGGGCGATGGCGCTGATGGTGTCCACGGAAATCGCCTTCTGGGAGCGGGAGAAGGCCGGGCGCTGAAGCCTGCTGCCGGCCCTGAAGGCAGATGCGGTGGGCTATCGCAAAAATACCGGAAGCCGTGCCGGTGCTGGCTTGAAGGCGGGCGGTCGTGCGGCGTTGGTTTATCGTCATGTCCACACGACTCATTTCAGGCTCCGTTGTCGCCGCCTCGCTGGGGCTTTCTTGTCTCAGCAGCCTGGGCCAGGCGCCGAAAGACGGCATTCAGACAAAGACGACGTATGCCAAGGCCTACGGAGAGACGAAGAATCCAGTGAACGTGGACCCGGCCAAGGATCTGCCGCGCTATCCGGCGGTGGAGCCAAAGGATGCACCTGGCACCTGGCAGGTGAAGAAGGGCTTCAAGATGGAGCTGGTGGCGAATGAACCGCAGGTGCGTGATCCCATCGCAGTCTGTTTTGATGAACGGGGCCGCATGTTTGCCTGCGAGATGATTGATTATTCCGAGATGCGCGATGTGACGCCGCACCTTGGGCGCATTTCCGTGCTGGAGGACAAGGATGGCGACGGGTTCTTCGAGACTTCGAAGGTCTTTGCTGATGACCTGCCCTGGCCCACGGGCCTGATTTGGGCGAACGGCGGCCTTTATGTCGGTGCCACACCTGACATCTGGCGCCTGGAAGACAAGGATGGTGATGGCAAGGCCGAACTGCGCGAGAAGGTGTACACAGGCTTCGGCACTGGTTTGAAGATCCTGAACGTGCAGGGCCTGATGAACAGCTTTCAGTGGGGGCAAGACAACCGCATCCATGTGCTGGCAGGCGGCGGCAACCGCGGGAAGATCAAGTGCCTGAAGCGGCCTGAGCTGCCGGAGCAGGAGCTGGGCGGTCGCGACTTCTGGTTCGATCCTCTGACGCATGAATTCGGCCTGGAAGTGGGCGGCGCACAGTATGGCATGAGCTTTGACAACTACGGGCGGAAGTTTGGCTGCTCCAATTCCGACCATCTGCAATACTGGCTTTATGATGACCGCCTCGCCGAGCGCAATGCCTGGTATGATCTGCCGCCGAGCCGCCGCAGCATCGCTGTAGATGGAGGCGCGGCGGAGGTCTTCCGCCTCAGCCCGGACGAGCCCTGGCGCATCATCCGCACCCGCTGGCGCATCGCCGGGGTGGTGAAAGGGGCTGTGGAGGGTGGTGGACGTGTGAGCGGCTACTTCACCGGTGCCACGGGTACGACGATCTACCGAGGGGATGCTTACGGCCCCGAGTTTGTGAACAACAGCTTCAGCGGCGATGCGGGAGGCCAGCTCATCCATCGCAAACAGATCCGCTACGCGGAAGACGGCATCAATCTGGTCGGCGAGCGTCCTGCGGATGAGCGCGGCTTTGAATTCGCCGCCAGCAAGGACACCTGGGTGCGCGTGGTGAACTTCGCCAATGCCCCCGACGGCTGCCTCTATGTCTGCGACATGTACCGCGAAGTGATCGAGCATCCCTGGAGCATTCCGGATGAGATCAAGAAGCACATCGACCTCAACAGCGGCAACGACCGCGGGCGTGTCTGGCGCATCATGCCTGAAAAGGGTGTGGCGAGGAAGGGGCAGAAGGTGACGCTGGCAGAAGCGAGCACGGAGGAACTGGTGAAGGCCCTGGGTCATCCCAACGGATGGCACCGCGACACTGCTCAGCGCCTGCTCTACGAGAAGCAGGACAAGACGGCGGTGCCTCTGCTGAAGGCGGTCATCGCAGGTGAGGATCCTCTGGCCAAAATCCATGCCTTGAATGCGTTGACCTCACTCCAAGCATTGGATTCAGCTTTGATCACGCGGGCGATC
>CALDGV010000754.1 GCA_937941745.1 uncultured Prosthecobacter sp.
TCCACGTCGGCCTTGGCGTCCTCTTCGTAGCAGAGGTCAAGAAGGGCTTCGTCCTTCCAGATGCCGGCGCTGATGGCGGCGACCTTCTTTTTCAGTGGCTGCTGGGTGATCTTGCCCTTTTCGAGCAGGCGGTTGAAGGCGATGGCGGTGGCCACGCAGGCTCCGGTGATGGAGGCCGTTCGTGTGCCGCCATCGGCCTGCAGCACGTCGCAGTCGATGCAGAGGGTGCGCTGGCCGAGCTTGGTGAGGTCCACCACCGCCCGCAGGCTGCGGCCGATGAGGCGCTGGATCTCGATGCTGCGGCCATCGGGGCGTCCGCGCGAGCTGTCCCGGTCTTTGCGGTCCAGGGTCGAATAGGGCAGCATGGAATACTCGGCCGTGAGCCAGCCGCCGGGCACGTTCTGCACCTTCATCCAGCGGGGCACTTCATCCTGGATGGTGGCCGCGCAGATGACCCGGGTGTTGCCGTAGGCGATGAGCACGGAGGCGTTGGCGTGAGGGGCGATGTCGAGGATGAATTCGACTGGACGAAGTTGGTCGGCGCTGCGGCCGTCGATGCGGGGCATGATTCCTGGCATAGCGGCAGCCCGCTGGAAGGTCAAGAACACAGGCCAAGGCCGCCATCGGGCAACATCAGCTCCAAGGCATAAAGCGCTTGTGGCAGGCATGAGTCTGCTGTTCTCATCAAGCCGAAATCTTTGCCGCAACATCATGACCGAATGGGATCGCCGCATCACGGCCGCACAAGGGTATGTGGAACTTGGCCTTCACGACGAGGCACGGGCGGAGCTGGCTCTGCTGCCGCCTCCGGCGCATGAACGGGCGGATGTGCTGGAACTCACCGTGCTCTGCCACATGCATGATCATGCCTGGGCTGAGGCGCTGGTCCTGGCTCAAAAACTCTGCCAACTGGAGCCCGATCAGCCTGGAGGCTTCATTCATGCCGCCTTCTGCCTGCACGAGCTCGGGCGGACGGCTGAGGCGCTGGAGCTGCTGGCTCGTGGACCTGCCACCCTGCGCACCAAGCCCGTTTATTATTACAACCTGGGCTGCTATCTCGCCCGTCTCGGGCAGGAGGAAAAGGCCCTGCAGCTGCTCAAGCAGTCTTTTGAAATGGATGGCGACCTGCGCCGCGATGCGCGCCATGATCCTGATCTCCACAGCCTTCGCCAGAAACTGGAGACCCTCTGACCTTCCCCATGGGTTTTCGGCCTTCCGTCCCTCCTGCCATGTTCCAACCCACCTCCAGCCACCTAGCGGCCGTCACCGGCTGGTTTGAAGACAATTTCCGTCAGCGCGGTGAGCTGGGAGCATCAGTGTCCATCTGGCAGAGCGGGCGGGAAATCCTGCATCTCAGTTCTGGTCATGCGGATCGTGCCCGGGCCAGGCTGTGGACGGACGAGACCTTGGTGCCTGTCTGGTCCGCCACGAAAGGCCCTGCCGCTGTCTGTGCCTTGATGGCCCTTCATGAGGCGCGGCTGCCGCTGGACTGCCCGGTGGGTGAGATCTGGCCGGAGTTTGTCAGCGCTGGCAAGGCGCACATGACCTTTGCCCACTTCTTCTCCCACACGGCCGGCCTGTGCGCCCTCGATGAACGAGTGCCGATCATGAACTATGAGGCGGTTGTTGAGGCCCTTGAGCGTCAGCAACCCCTTTGGGAACCCGGAATGAAGCAGGGTTACCATGCACGCACGTTCGGGTTTTTGATGGATGAAATCGTGCGCCGGGTGACCGGGGCGGAATCGCTGGGGGAATATTTTCGCGAGATGTTCGGCAGCCAGCTTGGCTTGGATTTTTGGATCGGCCTGCCCACTGCCCAGCATGAGCGCGTGGCCACCGTCTATCCTGGCAAGATCAGCATTGCCGATGCCGACCGGCCCTTTCTCAAGGCTTTCTCCACCAGTGGCACCCTCACTCAGCGCACCTTTGCTTCCCCCATCGGACTGAATGCCGTGCAGGATTTCAATCAGCCGGAAACCTGGCAGCATGGCTATGCCAGCATGGGCGGGGTCGGCAGTGCCCGTGGACTGGGGCAGTTTTATGCCATGCTTGCGCTCGCTGGGCAGTGGCGGGGGCGTGAGATCCTGCCGGCGTCCATCGTGCAGCAGCTAAGCCAGACCTTGTCTGAGGAAGATGACCTCGTGCTCTGCACGCCTGTCGAGTTTGGTGCCGGAGTGATGAAGGATCCGATGCACCACGACCCGGAACTCCCGCCTGGCAAGCTTCGTCAGCACTACGGCCCATCTCTCTCAGCCTTTGGACATCCTGGGGCTGGCGGTTGCCTGGCTTTTGCAGATCCGGAGAATGAGATCGCCTTTGCCTACGTGATGAACCAGATGGAGACAGGAGCTCTGCCTGGGCCGAAATGCACCGGCATGATCGACCGTCTCTACGGCCTCGCAGAATAAGCGCATGCTTTGAGCTCGGAGGATTGGTGAAGCACAAGATCGGCAGTGTGGTAGTGGATTCCACTATGCCGGGGCTGCGGACACTGCGCATGAATTGTCCCGTAGCCGACCCCAATAGAGCAATCCATGCACAAGTACTAGCATCGGGGCGTCAACCTAAACCAACACGCCTTATGCAAACCGAAACATCCAAGCACCACGGCCAGCACCGCTTCATTGAAACCCTCGCTGAGAGCGACTTGTTTCAAGGCTACCAGCACGCCTTCCACACCCTGACAGGACTGCCGCTCAGTCTCCGGGCTCAGGAAGACGAAGAATTCGTCGAGGAAGTGGTCACCAAGAAAGGCGTGGCCGGTGTGGTGCAGTCTCTTGTGCCTGTTCGTGTCGGCAAGACCCCTGTGGCACTTCTCGAAACCGGCGGTGTCCGCCTTGAAGCTGCGACTCCTGAAGCTTTCGCTCCTCTGGCCAACGCCCTTTTGGATGACAACCGCAGCGCGGCTGAAATCCGCGGTGCCCGCGTGCACTTTGAGCAGGTGCCGGTGATGGCTCCTGAGCGTTATCATGCAGCGCTCGCCATCCTGCGCTCCTTCTCCGTGCAGCTGGGTGAATGCGCCCATCGCATGCTCTTCGCCCAGACTACGCATGAGCCCCAGGCCGTCCGCAGCGCCAAGATCTACATTCATGCCCACCTTGCCGAGTCCATGACCCTCGAAGGCGTGGCCAAGGCTGTGAACGTGAGCCCGTTCCACTTCTGCAAGATCTTCAAGCGCGCCACCGGCCTCACCTTCACGGACTTCGTGAACCGGGCCCGTGTGGAAAAAGCCAAGCGCATGCTCATGAAGCCGGATGCCCGCATCACTGAGGTGGCCTACGACGTGGGTTTCCAGAGCCTCTCGCACTTCAACCGCAGCTTCCGTCGCATCGCCAGTGAGTCGCCGACGGAATACCGCAGCCGGATGAAGAATGAGCGTGGTTACGCCATCGCCGCCTGATTCTGCCGCAAGGCAGCCTGAAGCCAGTCAACGTCCGGGCGGGGAAACCTGCCCGGACGTTCTTTTGCGCCTTTTCAGACTCACTGGGACGAAGTCTCGCTGAAAATGGCCACGTGAGCCTCACCTGATTCGGTGATCCAGGCATGAAACATGCCTTCAGTGTTGAAGCAGGCGCTCATGACGCCCTGCGCGTTGAGTGCGATCAGGCCGCCTGTGCCTCCTTGAGTCTTCAACTGTTCATGAATGATGGCGTGCGCCGTCTCCCTCAGCCCTGCCTTGCCGTGTTTGATCCTCGCAGCCACGTCGTGGGCGACGACATGGCGGATGAAAAACTCACCATGACCTGTGCACGAGACCGCGCACACGCCATCCTCGGCGTAGGTGCCTGCGCCGATGATGGGTGAATCACCCACCCGGCCAGGACGTTTGTTCACCATGCCTCCTGTTGAGGTGCCAGCCGCGAGATGACCTCCCGCATCCAGTGCCACGGCACCCACCGTGCCGATGTTGAAGCTGTAATCAGACTGGGAGGCATTCGCCGCGGATTTCCTTTTCGCTTCTTTGGCACGTTCGAGCCGCTGTTGCTGCTCAGGCGTGACAAACCAGGCAGGCTTTTCAAGCGGCAGAGACTTTTCCTTGGCGAGGTCCAGGGCGCCCTCGCCAATCAGCAGCACATGAGGTGTGTCTGTCATCACGAGCCGTGCTAGTCGGATGGGATTGCGCACCTGGGTGACAGCCGCCACGGCCCCTGCCTTGAGATCGGCGCCATTCATGACCGAGGCATCCATTTCCACGGCCCCTTCGGTGTTTAGCACGGAACCCCGGCCCGCGTTGAATTCCGGCGCATCCTCCAGCACGACAATGGCCGCCTCCACGGCATCGAGGCTCGAGGCTCCACCTTTCAGCGCCGAGTGCCCCGCCTGCAGAGCCTGCTCCAGCACTTTGCGGGCACGTTCCTCCTTGGCGGGAGAGAGGTCTGCACGCCGCACTCCCGCGCCGCCATGCAGCACGAGCACCACGCGGTCCTGCGCCAGCGCAGGCTGGATCAGCAGCAGTAGAAAAGCGGCAGCGAGGAGGCGTTTCATCGGGAAAGTCTCACCGAACGGCCTGGGCGGGCTTCTTTCACCAGCGCACCATCACGCACGACGAATTCGCCACCCACGATGACCTGGGAAATGCCGGTGGAAGGCGTGGTGGGCGCTTCAAAGGTGGCGCGGTCGATGATCTTCGCCGGATCGAACACCGTGATGTCCGCATCTGCGCCAATGGCGATGCGGCCTTTGCTGCGCATCGAAGGGACATGACCCTCCAGGCGGCGTGCAGGAAGAAGGGTCATTTTCGCCAGCGCCTCCATGAGCGGTAGCAGCTTCTTTTCGCGCACATAACGGCCGAGCACGCGCGCATAGGTCCCCGCGCCGCGCGGATGGCCTTTCCCGTCCACGAAGGGCACGCCGTCACTGGCGATCATCACACCTGGATGGGCGATGGCCATTTCCACGGGACCATCCTTCATCATGTGCATGATCACCCAGCCTCCTTCTTTGCGATAGGTTTCAAAGGTCACTGCCGTCAGCCGTTCGCCGGTGGCTGCCCACACGATGTCGCCATGGCTGATGCGCAGATTCTCCTGCCAGCCTGGATTGAACATCGCCGACTCCAGGCGCGTGGATGCCGCTGTGTAGGGATAGACCTCTGTGGTGAGATCCAGCCCCTCTGCCCGGCCTGCATCAATCAGTCGCAGCACCTCGGGGACATCAGAAAGGCCGCTGCTCCCTACATGGACGATGTGCAGAAAGGTCCGCGTTTTCCGTGCGATGTCGATTGCTTCGCGGATCGCTCCGATGCCAAAGGCGCGTGTGTGCACAAAGACCGGCACCTTTCGCGCGGCCGCAAGCCGGAAGACCTGCTCAATCTCCTCCACGGTGGCTCCGGGGGTGTAATTGATGCCCACGCCAATCCCCAGGGCACCCTCGTCCAGGCCCGCATTCAAACTCTCAAGCAGTCTTTGCATTTCGACTGCGCCCGCTGGCTGGTTCGCTCCTGCTGGATTTGGGCCGAGCTTTGCCATGCCTGCACGACGAAGCGATGGTGGCGCCTCCTTAAGCTCAGGATGAAAGGCTGCAAACCTGGCCGAAATGTGCCCCACCGTGGCACCATAATGAATGGGAGCTTTTCCCTCCATCGAGGCATACCACGATGACACCGGGCTGACACCTCCCTCCATTTCCAGGGCGGTCGTGACACCATCCTGGGCCTTGATCTGCAGGTCCGTGGTTGTCTGCCCATGTGCATGCAGGTCGATGAAGCCTGGTGCGACGACACTGCCTGCTGCATCCACCACCACGGCACCCTGAAGCGGCGTTTCAGAGAGGACGACGATTTTGCCGGATCGAACCCCCACATGCCTGGGTGCGTCCAGTCCGCTGGCAGGATCCATCACGCGTCCATTCGCAATCACCAGGTCAAGCGGTTCTGCCGCGAGCACTTGCGAGCAGGTCATTCCAAAAAGCGCGAGAAGAGCGGAGGGAATTTTCATGGCAACTTGTCCTCAACGTGCTCCAGAGCGCCGCCTTGCCGCCACCTCCATGACCACACGGTGAATTATGTCATTGTTCGCTGGAGAGAACTGCTCGGCCTCCGGCCAGCGTGTCAGCTTTCGTTCGCTGAAAACAGCATCATCCGCTTGATCCAGCGCCTTCAGGACATCACGGACCAACTCCCAGCCAGTCAGTTGCCGGTCCTTGAGCACTGGTTCGCCGTTCACATACCGGGCATCCAGCAGTGCCTGCGGTAGTCTTTCTTCTGGCAGCATGCCCCTTGGGTCATCCGCCGCCAGCAGCGGCGCCCAGTAGCTTGCAGCCGTCTCGTAGGCTCCGGCAAAAACTTTTTCCAGAACGGCTGCCTCAGGCGGCCAGTGCAAGGGCCTCAGTCCCTCAGGCAGTCCCCCTTGGCCCAGCGCCTTTTCTGACCAGCGCGCCGTTCCTTCGGTGAACCAGCGGTTCTTGAAGAAGCACACGCTGTTCTGCAGCACGTGAAACATTTCATGGGCTGGCGTGAGATTCACAGGCGCTTTGACTGAAGTCGCTACATCGAAGCACAGGCTGCCCGCTGCCTCGGGATCGCCTTCACGGTGAAACCGCTGAATTTCATCGTAGGTCACGCCATTGGATTTGAGCGCCGCCTTGTTCAGCAGATGCACATCGAGCCATTCACACCCGCGGAAGCGGGGTGTTGTCAGCGGGTTCGTGAAGCCCAGGCTCGTCCACAGCTGCCATGCAGCCCAGGTCTGCATCATCACGTCCTGCACCTGGTCCGGCGTTCCATCTCGATCCATGTCGTCCAAGGCCACGGCGTGTTCACCCTCGGTGGTGTAAAACACCCGGATGCGCTCCTTCTCCAACTTCCTGCTCAGTGATCGCCGCAGCTTCACATGCCCGCTGTAGGAGCCCGCCGTTGTTTGAGCCTCCAGGGAACCTGTTAGCAGGAGGAAGAAAAGAAATCGAAGCATGAAAATGCGAAACGCTCAGCACCGCCGGCCCTTTCCTCGGCCAGGATTCACTTCGCCAGTGTGGTCAAAGGCTTCACCTCGATGTCATCCAGTTCGATCCCTGCCTCACCTCCGTTCTGCATCCACAGAAGCTTCTTTTTGCCGGCATTGAAATTGGTTCGCTTAAGCGCTTTGGACCACTTTTGGTCATCGAGGGTGAGATGGACTTCCTCGCCGCGAAACACGAGTTTCACCTCATGCCAGGTGTTGGCGGTCAGATCGACTTTTTCGAGCGGCAGAAACTCATTCAGACGGTAAGCACCGCTTTTGGGATTAGCCGGACGTCCAGTGTTTTGCCGCATGGGATGATTCGGATCCTTCGAATGTGCATCGACCTGCAACTGCACACCTTCGCGCAGCAGTTTCACCCGGAGCATGTGATCCTCGCTGCCAAATCCGTCCTCGCCATCGACGAAGAACCACAGCCACCCGCCCGCCTCCAGATGACGGTAGCGGAAGGAGATCGCGAGGTCCTTCCCCTCGACGGGCAGATACACCATCGGCGGATATTTCCCACCACTGGCTCCTCGCGTCCATAGCACGCCATCACGCACGCTCGTGTTCTTGTTTGGGATCGGCGTCAGGAAACGCTTTGCATCAAACGCCGGTCCGAAGGTCTCGTGAATGGTTTCACTGGCATGGCAGACGGAGGAGATGAGGAGTGCAAAAAGAAGACGCTTCATGAAGCTGAAACGCGTCGGTCCACCCAAATCTGGCCAAAGACGGCGAAACGGTCATTCAGCCGCAGGCGGCATGACCTCGGAGACGAAGACTGAGGTGTGGGGTGACTTGCCGGAGTAGAAGGAGAGGTAGTGCAGGCCATCAATCACGGTGGCATTGACGTTGCCCGCGTCGATGGAGGCGGCGCTGCCTTTGGCAACGGCTTCGGAGGCGGGCCATTCGCGCGGGTGGTTGAGGATGCGGGAGGGATCGACGACCCGACGACGCAGGACTCCGCCCGCGCCACGCTGGTAGTAGTAATTGCTGAGCAGGCCGGTTTTGCGGTCGAGAATCAGGCTTGGTGTCGAGAGAAAAACATCGCTGATATTGGTCTGTGTGCGCTTCCACGTTGCCCCGGAATCGGTGGAGACCATTTGGAATTGAGCACGCTCGGTGGTCGAGTTGCCCTGTTCGGTGCGGGCGATGGCGAGGATCTTGCCATCGCCAAGGTAAACCGCGGAGGGTTCGGTGGGCCATTGCGCCTTGCTCAGGCCGGATTCGACGGTGGTTTGTGTCCAGGTGCTGCCGCTGTCCCGACTCGTCAGCGTGCCCCACGAGTGGTTGTTGTCTTCCGCGTAAGACCCGGCGAACCACAGCGCCATGAGGCCCACGTTGGGCACGCTGAAGACATCGGTGATCTGCACGGGCGTTGGCGACAGCGTGGGAGTGGTCACCAGTGTGAAAGTCACGCCGTCGGTGGTGCGGTAAAGGTCATGCTGCCAGTCTTTGCCTACACGCCGCACCCACAGAAGCATGGCACCGGAGGCATCCAATCCCTTGCCAATGGCCACATCACCGTAGCCCGGTGAGTCGGCGACGAGGGTCTCTGCCGTCCAAGTTTTGCCGCGATCGGTGGAAGTGCGTGCATACAGCGCACGGGCATCTTCTCCAATCGTGTGCCCTGAGCCACGGCTGTAAACGCAGACCAGCTTGTTGCCGATGGCTTGAAGCATCGGCCACGAATTGTATCCGGGCACATCCTGTACCAAGTGCGTCTTTACAGGTGATTTTACGGGGGTCACCTGGAACATGATGACCC
>CALDGV010000755.1 GCA_937941745.1 uncultured Prosthecobacter sp.
CATGACTCTCACTCTCCCCCGCTGGTTCGACCTCCACACACACTTCCGCCAAGGCCCCGCAGTGCCTGCTTATGTAAAGTCGCATCTCGACATGGGCTGCGCAGGCGCTCTGGCCATGCCAAACACCCAGCCTCCGGTGTCACGGGTCTCCGGTGCGGCTCAAAGCGATGGCTGGAGCATCGAGAGCTACTCGGCGGAGCTTCGCGCTGCAGGGGCGGAGGCTTTTGAGCAGCTCATCGTGCCGCTCTATCTCACCCGACAGACCACGGCGGAAATGATTCGCGAAGGCGCGGCATCGGGTCTGCTGCGTGCCTGCAAATACTATCCGCCGCATGGCACCACGAACTCAGAACACGGCATGCCGATGGATGACCTCATCGGCGGTGAGGTCTTTCGTGCCATGGAAGAATGCGGCATCGTGCTCTGCATCCATGGCGAGCAGCACGCCTTGAGCGGGCCGGATTACATCGACGCGCAGCAGAATGCGGAGACGCGGTTTTACACCGAGCGCATGCCGCGACTGCTCGCAGCGCATCCGAAGCTGCGCGTCGTGTGCGAGCACATCACCACGCGCACGGCGGCGGAGTTTGTGGCAAGCGCTCCCGAGCATGTCGGGGCGACGATCACGCCGCAGCATCTGCTCTACACGCTGGGGCATCTGATTCAGGGGCTGAAGTATCACCTCTACTGCCTGCCCATCGTGAAGTTTCAGGATGATCGCGCAGCGCTGCGTGCGGCGGTCACGACAGCAGGCCAATTCAAATTCTTTGCGGGCACCGACAGCGCCCCGCACACAACCAAGGCGACGTCCTGCGGCTGCGCGGCCGGTTGTTTCACCGGCGGCTGTGCTCCGCAGCTTTATGCGATGGCCTTTGAAGAAGCGGGCGTCGATCTCGGCACCACCGACGGCCAGTCGCTGTTTGAGCGCTTCCTCAGTCTCAACGGCCCCGCCTTCTACCGCTTCCCGGCCTCGCAGAAACACTTCCAGATGGAAAAAGCCCCGTCGCAAACTGCGATCCTCGAAACACCTGCCGGTCCTGTGACGCCACTGCCGCTTGGCATGGGTATTGAGCTGACGTGGCGGATCGTTGGGTGAGAAAAGTGCGTTGAAGCTGCGAAGAATCCTGATGCGGACAGGAGTGTCCTATTACAAATTAGCTTTTAAGCCCTTTTTTACCTGTATATTTGAGAGTTGCGCCGGTTCTCCTTGCGGTTTTATACACTTGTTTTATACTCGCTCCGCCGCCCCTCTCCGTGGGTAACAGCGGCTTCTTATGAGCGCTTCAAAGACTTGGACTTTCTCCGGCATCCCTCATCTCTACCGCCACCAGAAGGGCACGTATTACGCCCGTCTCTCCATCGGCGGCAAACCGACTTTTCGCAGTCTCAAGACCAAGGTTTTGAGTGTGGCGAAACCCCAACTCAACGAGATCCTTCAAGACAACGCCCATCGTGATGAGCTGGGCAAGGATACCGTCATCACTGAAAAAATGACTGGAGCGGAGGCGCTAGCCATCCGCGAAAGCCAGCTTCAAAACGACCCATCCACCAAGAAAAGCACCAAGCGCTACTGGAAGGAAATTGTCGGACTCATCAAGAAAACTTGGCCCGATTTCGCCGCCTTGGAAATGCGTCGAATCTCTGTTCAGCACTGTGAGCAATGGGCAGGTGAGGCGGTCAAGGTGATGTCAGCCACTCGTTTCAACAATTGCCTCCTCATTTTGAAATCCCTGTTCAAAATCGCCATCAAACAAGGGGTGCGCCGCACCAATCCGGCTCTTGAGGTCAAGCGGGCAAAGGTTCGTCCAAAAGACCTCTCCGGTAAGCTGCCCAGCAAAAGCCACTTCAAGGAGTGGGTGGCGGCACTTCGCGCCGCTCGTGGCCGGACCTCTCAGGATCGAGCCGATTTCGTGGAGTTTCTGGCTTACACGGGGATGCGTCTCGGTGAATCAAAGTTCGTGCTTTGGAAGCACTGCGATTTTTCAAAAGGCGAATTCCTTGTGCTTGGTGATCCCACAGACGGCACCAAGAACGGCTTGTTTCGGCGCATTCCGATGATTGCAGCCGCCAGAGAGTTGCTGGAGAAGATGAAGGCGCGTAGCAAACCCGCTTCGGTCGATGAGCCGGTGATTCGTGTGAAAAGCGCCTATGCAGCAATGGGGCGGGCGGCCAACAAAATTGGCATCCCTCCGCTCAGTCACCACGACTTGCGCCATCTTTTTGCGACGATTTGTATCGAGTCAGGCGTTGATATACCGACTGTCTCGCGCTGGCTGGGTCATCGGGATGGAGGGATTTTGGCAATGAAGGTTTATGGACATCTTCGGAACGAGCATTCTCTGGCGGCGGCGACCCGTGTTTCCTTCGCTGCTTGAGCGCAGCAGTCCATTTCTTCGCGCCTTTAGATGAAGGAGTTTTTTTCTTTGCCTTGCGCTTCGCGACCCTTTTTGTGTGCGATGGAGCGCCGAGATAGCGCTCCGCGCCATTGAGCAGTTTATCGACCTCTGACTGTGGGATGAGTGTTTGGCCGAGCTTCGTGATGGCCTTCACTTTTCCCGCGTAAAGCTGCCGATAGCCCCATGTTC
>CALDGV010000756.1 GCA_937941745.1 uncultured Prosthecobacter sp.
GCGGTTTTCGATGTCGCTCTTGCCGAGTCCGCTCGTCGTCATGCCTCCGATGTGGTTGTTGCATTCGACCAGCGTGACCTCACGGCCCATGCGCGCTGCTGAAATGGCCGCTGAGATACCACCCGGCGTGCCGCCGTAGATGACGATGTCCTGCGCGTCGGATTGGCCGCAAAAGAACGCAGACAGGGCAACGATGATCTTGATCCGTCCCATATTGGTTCTTTTGCGCCTAAAAACAGGCGCAGCAGCTTAGGCCAGCTTGTAGCAATCCGCCCACTCAGCGCGTGGAGGCGGGCCTGCCAGACGGGCGTTGGCCTCCTCGTTGCCGATGAAGCGCTTGGTCTTCGGGTCGAACTGGAGATCGACGTTCAGATACTCGGCGATGGTGCCCAGGTTCAGCACCTGCGTTAGCACGCCCGAGATGCTAAAGGGGGACTCGGTGGTGCCATTGCCCAGGCAGGCCTGGATGAAGCTTTCGAAGTGATTGTATTTCGGCGGATGGAGAGCCATCGCGTCCTTGAACTCCACCATCTTTGCTCGCGGATAGACGAGCGAATGGCGGTCATGGGAGCCGCGTTGGACGAGGTAGTCGCCCTGTTTCCGGTGCAGGAGTGATCCGGTGCCGCCGGGGTTCGGGATGAAGGTTTTGCCATCCTGGCCTGGGTCGCCGTACTTCTCCGCGATCTCGATCTTGGTGTCGCCACCGGCTTTCCAATGCAGTTCCACGGCGGGCATTTTTTCGCCACGTTCAGGGAACTCGAAGCGAATGTCCGAGCTCAGCGGGTAGCTGATGCGGTTGTAGTCCGCGAGCGCCAGCGGCGTGATGCGTGTGGGCAGGCCGAGCTTTAGGTGATCGTGAACGAAATCAATGATGTGAGCGCCCCAGTCGCCAAACATGCCGCCGCCGTAGAGGTGGAAGCCGCGCCAGTTGAAGGGGTGATACATCTTGCTGTAGGGCTTCACTTCCTGCGGACCGCACCAGAGGTCCCAGTTCAGCGTTTCTGGCTTCGGTTCCTCCGCTGGATAGCCCTTCACGAGCGCACGCTCGGCGGCATTCATGAACCACAGAGAGGGCGACTTCCATGCTTGGATCTTCACGATGTCATCCACAATGCCCGCCGCGAGCATTTGCTTGAACTGCTCAGCTCCGGCCGAGGTGTGGCCCTGATTGCCCATCTGCGTCACCACTTTGAACTTCTTTTCCGCCCGCATGAGGATCTCCGCTTCTTCAAAGGTGTG
>CALDGV010000757.1 GCA_937941745.1 uncultured Prosthecobacter sp.
TTTTCAGACATCGTTCGGCCAGAGCATCGAGAAGGTGGTGCCCTTCACCTACACCATCACCGGGGTGGTGCTGGCTCAGTTCGTGGTGGCGGCGGCCTTTGCCATCCGGACGATGCGCGGGACCTTTGATCATCTTTCTCCGCGGCCTGAGCAGGTGGCGCTGACCCTGGGGGCCACGGAGTTTCAGTCCCTCTGGCATGTGGCTCTGCCCGCAGCCCGGCGCGGGATGCTGGCAGCCTTCTGCATTTCCTGGGCTCGCAGCCTGGGGGAGTTTGGGCCCATCCTAGTCTTTGCCGGAGCCACCCGCATGAAGACGGAGGTGCTGCCCACGACTGTCTGGCTGGAGCTGAGTGTGGGCAACCTGGACTCTGCGGTGGCGGTGAGCTTGGCGATGATCCTGGTCGCGGTTCTCGTTCTGGTGCTGGTCCGGGCCACCGGAGAACGTGTCTGATGCTGAAGCCATGATCTCTCTCGAAAACATATCCTGGACTGCTCCCGGCGGAGGTTTTGGCCTGAGCGAGGTGTCGGTGACCATTCCTTCAGAAACCTACGCCGTCCTGATGGGGGCGACAGGGTGTGGGAAAACCAGCCTGCTGGAGATCCTGTGCGGCCTGCGGGTTCCGGATGCCGGGCGGATCGTCCTGGATGGCCTGGAGGTGACGCATCTTCAGCCGCGCGAGCGCGGCATAGGCTACGTGCCTCAGGATCTGGCGCTTTTTCCCGGCCAGAAGGTGCGGGAGCAGATCTGCTTTTCCCTGCGCATGCGCGGTTTGAAGGATGAAAGCGGCCTGATCAACGAGCTTGTGGCTGAGCTGGGCATTCAGCATCTGCTGGACCGTCTGCCCGAAAACTTGTCAGGCGGCGAAAAGCAGCGCGTGGCTCTGGCGCGGGCCCTGGCAGCTCAGCCCCGGGTGCTGCTGCTGGATGAGCCTCTTTCCGCCCTGGATGAAGGCACCCGCGGCCTAGCCATG
This sequence comes from uncultured Prosthecobacter sp., assembly GCA_937941745.1. GTDB lineage: Bacteria > Verrucomicrobiota > Verrucomicrobiia > Verrucomicrobiales > Verrucomicrobiaceae > Prosthecobacter. Next base: position 972 of record CALDGV010000757.1, read on the forward strand.
GAACTGCTCAAGAACCTCCAACGCCGCCACCACCTGACGGTCCTGCACGTCACGCACTCGCCGAGTGAAGCGGCCGCCTTGGGCAGCCTTCAGCTTCGGCTCGAAAAGGGCCAGATCCGCCCTCTCAACGGCGACGGGGCGGCATAGTCGGCCTTGCCTGCAGAAACTCAGCCACTCCGGCGGCGATTCCCTGAGTCAGCTGCTCCTGATAAGCCTCCTGCTGAAGATGCCGGACCTCTTCGGCGTGAGTCAGAAACCCACACTCCACCAGGACCGCAGGGCAGGGGGTGCGCACTACGACCACAAGCTGGCTCGGTTTGATCCCACGATCCTCTGCGCCGGTGGCCGCGACCGCGTGACGCTGAACCCGTCGGGCAAGCGTTTCGCCAGGAGAATCCGCTGCAGTTCTGGCTGCAAGAGATGCTGGCCTGCTCAGCAAACCAGTGCCGGCAAAGTAGGTCTCAAGGCCACGAATGGAGGTGTCTGGATTGGTATTCAGATGGACGCTGACAAAGGCGGCTGCCTGCATCTGCCCGGCAATCTGGCAGCGCTCTTCGAGTTCCAGAAAGCGGTCCTGCTCCCGGGTCATCCGGACGTTCAAGCCCAGGCGTTCCAGGTGCCTTCGCAGTTGGTGGGCCAGTTTCAGGCTAAGCTGCTTTTCAACGACTCCATTGGCGACCGCTCCGCCATCATGGCCGCCATGCCCGGCATCAACAATGACCAGGGGCTGCTTCCCAGTTTCCCATGGCCCGAGGTGGACGGCTGGCAGGAATTGAAGCTGCTGCTCATGCCAGGCCAGAGCTCCAAGCGCCGCCGCCAGGGCTCCAAAGGCGCTGCAAAACCTGAGCCATTGGAGGGTGCTGGAAAGAAGCAGCATGAAGGGTGTTTTTAAAATTTTATTCCGTGTTTTAAAATTTTTCTTGGTCTGAACTATTCAGGAAGCTAAATTAATAGCATGAAGGTTTCATTTTGTGCAAGCCAGTTGCCCCGAATCGCGGTGATTCTAGCATCGACGAGTGCAGGATCGATTCCAATGCAGGCAGCCGTTCCTGCCGCTGGTTCTGGGGTGAATTCGTATCCCCCAGGCATGGTGCAAGCCCCAGCCTACCAAGCTCAGCCACCAGTGGGTTTCAACAATCAGCCTTACCGGCCTCCAGCGATGCAGCCGGTGCCGCTGATGCCTCCTACATCAGGCAAACGCCTCTCAGGTAACGTTAAAGCAACGAACAAATCTTCAAAAAGTAACTACAGGCCAGCTACGGGCTCTGCCACCGCCTCCAAAACGAAAGCTGGAGGCAGCTCCAAAAGTTCCCTCGAGTCCAGAGTCGGCAAACTGGAGAGCAATGATCATCGCCAGGACCTCCGTTTAGGCAGATTGGAGCGCGATGTGGGGCTCCTGCCCAATTCCATCGAAGGTGGTGGAGTGGCTGACATCGTCTCCGCAGGCAAGACTCATACCGTCCGCCCAGGTGATACGCTTTTCAGCGTGGCTTCGCGTTACAACACCAGTGTTGGGGAGCTGCGTTCTTTGAATCGGATGACTGGTGACACCTTGGACATTGGAGAGACTCTGTTGATCCCTGATGCCACGGGTTGGGGTGACAAGTCATCTCTGCCAAGCGTCGCCCACATTGTATCGGGAGAGGAAACCCTGTCCGACCTGGCCCGTGACTATGGCGTGACCGAGGATGCGATCGCCCGGGCCAATCCGACAGTCTATCCGAGCGACCTCCGTCGTGGGGAGCGCATCATGATTCCGAACCCTCGCAGGATGCCCGCCCAAGCAGCGGCGCTGCGTGGAGGCGGCAATTCTGCGGAGACTAGTACGCTGGTTCATCGAGTGAAAAAGGGCGAAATGCTGGGCCGCATTGCCTCCAAGTATGGGGTCTCCTTGTCCAAGCTCATGGCTGCCAATGGCATGAAAAACCCGCACAAGATCATCGTTGGCCAGCAGTTGGTGATTCCGGGCAAAAAGGTGGCTGCGCCGCAGCCTGTTAAGGTGGAGGCCGAGACCACCCCGCTGCCACATCACCAGTTGGCTGAAGCTGATCCTCAGCCTTCTACTCCATCGGTTCAGGCCCCAGTGGCGCCTGTGCAGCCAACATCTCCTCCCAGCCCGCCGCTTGTGGCGGAACCGGAACCACTGACCCAGCGCGGCATCGTCTCCTACCGTGTCCAGCGTGGGGATACTCTGCAGACGATCGCGGCTCATTTCAGCACGACGGAGGCGAACATCCGGGCTATCAACAAGTTCGGCGCAGATCGCGTGGTCAAAGAGCGTGAGGAGATTTTCGTGCCCACGGTGGGTGCCGTTTCTGTCAATTAACAAGCGGACTTGACGCCTCGCACAGGCCCCGGCAGAAAGCGGGTTCATCACCATGCCCGCCTCCTCTGCTTCACCGCCTCTGAAAAGCGCCCTTGTTCTGGGTGCTGGCAGTTGGGGGACTGCACTGGCCTCCTTGCTGCACGAGCGAGGGCTGCAAGTCGCCTTCTGGGGGCGTGATGAGGCCTTGATGAAGGAGATCGGCCATACCCGCCGGAACTCCCGCTACCTGCCTTCGGTGCATCTGGCAGAAGCCATTCAGGTTACGCATGACCTCGGAATGCTGCCTGATGCAGATCTGATTGTCTTCGTGGTGCCTTCCAAAGGCATCCGGGACACGGCTCGTGCCCTGGCTTCCACGGGCATGCACGAGCGCAGTCGTGTGGTCGTCTCCTGTGCCAAGGGAATCGAGCTTCACACCGGCAAGCGGATGTCTGAGATTCTGGCGGAGGAGCTTCCGGGGCCTCAGCATGCTGTTTTGACGGGTCCCAATCACGCGGAAGAAGTGGCTCAGCGGCTCGCCACGGCAGCGGTGGTGGCCGCCATGGCCATGCTGTGCATGGCGCAGCATGCGATGTCGCTGGCAGAATACACCCCGATGG
>CALDGV010000758.1 GCA_937941745.1 uncultured Prosthecobacter sp.
TGTGTCAGAAAATCGGCAATCATCGGGTTCTGTGATTCCCATGGTTAAAGCCGCCCGTTTTTCCCAGTCATGAAGCGCCACCTCATCCCGCTCCTGTGCCTTCTCGCCGCCGCCAACCTCCACGCCAACGGCGGTGGTTACTCGAAAGGCGTCGTTTCCACCTCCGCCTTCCAGCCCATCGGGGTCGATCAGGTCGAGATGCTCTCCGAGCGCCTCGAAATCGACCTGCACATCGAATACGCCGACATCCGCATCGAGTATGTGCTGCACAATCCGGGGAAGAAGATCACCGTCGAGTGCGGATTCCCGGCGGCTGCGTCGAACTTCAACATGTTCGCCCCACAAGCTTTGACGCAGAACCGAAAGCCAGAGATGCTAGAAGACTTCTCGATCACGGCCGATGATGACAATCTCAAGGCCAACATCCTGCCTGATGACGCGAAGTTGAACCGGGAAGCACGAAAGCTCGACAAGCTCAGCCTCATCTCCTGGCACGTCGTGAAAATTCCATTCTCCACAGGCCAGACACGCCGTGTGAGCGTCCGCTATCGCAATCCTTACCACCTTGGTGCGGGTCACGTTTCGGACGACTCATACAAATCGTCACCCACGCTCACTTACCTCTTCTCCGCCGCCGGACTGTGGGCGGGGCCCATCAAACAAGGCACGGTGATCATCAACGCCACCACAGTGAAGCCTGAACAGGTGAAGCTCAGCCACCCGAAACGTTTCACCTATGAACCCGGATGCTGGAAATGGTCGTTCACAGACTTTGAGCCTACGCTGGAGGACGATCTCGTCGTTCATGCTGGCCCGGCGTTGCACGGATTCGACGGTGGCTACCTCGCGGTGGGCGGTGAGTGGAAAGATGATTTCGGCAAAGGTGCCAAGTGGTATCGGCGCGCAGGGTACACTGCGGAAGCCTCCTCTTTCCTCACGGAAAAAGACGGTTCGGAGCATCGCCCGGAGAATTTGATCGACTGGCAGAAGAACGCGTGGGTGGAAGGAGCGGAGGGCGATGGCATCGGAGAGCACGTCACACTCACGCTGACCAAGCCTGCAAAAGTGACGCGCCTCGGCATTCAAACCGGATACACCAAGTCCAAAGCGCTCTATTTCGCGAACAGCCGCCCGTCCCAGCTCGGCATCAGCATCAATGGCAGCGATCCTTTCAATGTCGATGTCCCGGACGAATGCCTCGATGAGGAGCATTACTGGATCGACCTTCCCAAATCCAGCAGCCTCGTCAAAACCATCAAGCTTGAGATTCTCACCATTCACCCCGGCACCACTTACAAGGACACAGCCATCTCCGATATCGACCTGCTCGTCCCGCTCGAGAAAACGCCGAAGATTCAGCCCGCGAGATGATCTCATACCGCAGAGAGCGGAACGCCGCAGAGTTCAGACACAAAACCTCTGCGGCTTTCCATTCTTGCGTTGCGAATTCAGAGTTCTCTCGATTCTCGCCGCTGGCTTCAACTCGCTCACTCAGGCACAAACGCTCCCCATCCATATCGAGGAATCGCATGCGGGAGCATTCTACCATCTGGTAGAGACGCTGCCGTTCAACGAGCCTCACACGCTGGTGCTGATCGACGCGCATTCGGACGCCAACGGCATCGCGAACTCTGACGACATTCGCACGGCGATCCGGCGCGGCCCCACGATCCAGAAACGCGCTGAAATGCTCGCCGAATGGCGCAAGACAGGCCGCATCCAGTGCTTCAACTGGATCGAGCCGCTGATGCCCGCGCCCATCGCCGAGGTGATCTGGATTCCGGCGGCGAAGCTGAGCGAAAAAGAACGCGTGGCACTCGAATCAGATGGTCGGGAATATCTCGACGCGCATGAGGAGGCGCTGCCGCGTGAGGCGGGACCGCTGGCGGGGCTTTATCGAGTGATGAGCCTGGAGAGCTTCGCCGCACAGGCCCAATCCTGGCCGGAGTCGAAGCTCGTGGCCGCCAGCATCGACCTCGACTACTTCGCAAAAGAGCCGGAGGCAGATTTGGAATGCATTATGGACGTGCTCACGCGTCTGCGGGCGCTGCGCAGCCTCAGCTTTGCCATTTCCTCGCCCTATCTGAAGGACGCGGCACAGGCCGAGCGACTGACCACACGGGCGCTCGACGCGGCGTGGCGCATTCCGAATGCCACGGTGCATTTTGATCCCTTCGCCAGGACCGGGCCGGATCGTTCGCTCATGGCGCGGCTGTTGGAGCGGCAGGGAAAGCAGGTTCCCGCGTTCGACATCACCCAGGCAGGGCCGGAGCTGCGCAGCCTGCTGCAAAATCACGCGCATCCCTGCGCGGACGCCTGGGCGGGCGAGCCGTTTCAGCATCGCGTCATCGTTGCAGATCATCTGAAGGCCACGAACGGCACCTGGGAGCTCGAATTCAAACCGCAGACAGCCATCGTGCTCGAACCCGAGCCCATCGGTGCTCGTGTGCGCTGGTGGGCCCTGCGTTCCGCAGACACGAGCTACCGCATCAGCGATGCCAATCTCGGCTTTGCCACGAACGCGTCGCGCTGGATGTGGCAGAAGCGTCATCTCCTCGCCGAAGGTGCGGCGCTGGGCCGCATCACGCTCGACAAGATCGCCGCAGGCCATGATTGCGGGACCTTCGAGATTTTTGCGGAGGTCATCCGCGATGGTGAGTCCACGCTCACGCCTGCTGAAATCCTCTGCGTCAGCAAACCCGGCACCGAAGGCATCCATGCCGCGTGGAGCCGTCAGTTCGGCCTGCCTTATGTGTTTGATTCGCGACTGCTCACACGCGGCACGCTCACCGGCGCGGAGGCACGCCATGGCGCGGACTGCGCGAATTTCATCACCTCTGCGCTTCGTGCGGAAGGCTGGTTGCTGCCCTGGGGCAGCCCGGCGGATGTGAAGCCGTTTTTAACGCCCATCACAGCGATTGAGCAGCCAACGCTGCTGCACTTCGGCTCCCACCTCGCCGCGTTGTGGGAAGACCGACCACCAGTCGGACAGCTCGACGACTCCGATCTCTGCGTGCATCAGCTCGAAGGCATGCCGGAGATTCTGACCTTCGCCAAGCTCCGCGCGGGCCGTCGTAAACCAGAACTGATGACGATTCGAGAGCCAGAAGCCGTCATCCGCATCGCCATCTGCGGGGATTTGATGCTCGGGCGCGGCATCGCCGCTCAAACCGACCCGCTGGGACGCATCGCGCCCATGTTGCGGCGGGCTGATCTCGCGCTCGGGAATCTCGAATGCGTCATCGGCACGGCGCAGCCGAAAAACCGGCTGCAACTCATCGCGCCGCCAAAAACCGCCGCGATTTTGTGCGAGGCCGGTCTTGACGGGCTGAGTCTCGAAAACAACCACGCGCTTGATCTCGGCCCCGAGGGCCACGCGGCGACAAAACAAGCTCTCCAAGCCGAAAACATCGCTTCCATCGGTCGTGAGGCGAAAATCTTTGAGGTTCGCGGCAAACGCATCGCCGTGCTCGCCTTCGACGATTCACGCGAGGATGCCGTTTTGCCTGAGATCGCGGTGAAGGCTGATTTTGTCATCGCCTTGCCGCATTGGGGCCGTGAGCACCGCACCACGCCGAGCACGCGGCAGCGTGAGGTCGCCGCGCGGCTTCTTCAAAGCGGCGTCCACCTCATCGCTGGCAGCGGACCGCACGCCTTGCAGCCGCTGGAGCATCATTCCGGCGGCAGCGTGGCCTTTTCCCTCGGCAACACCGTCTTTGACGGCCCCGGACCGGACGCGGAGTGGGATCGCGGCGGCGTGCTGGAGATCACCCTGGATGCCAAAGATTGCCGCCTCGTCAGAGCACGGGTGGTGGAAACAAGCTCTCAGCCTGAGTATTGAGCAGCCTCCGCTTTTGCCTCGCCGTCCCTGGCCGCCAGAGGTGGTTCTGCGGCAGCATTGGTTCACTTTCCCCGCAGCCAGAAACTCGATGGCTTGCTTGAGCCACTCGGTTTGGGTGGTTGATGAGATGGACGGTCTTGAAGACTTCCTTTTTGAAGCCATTCTCAAACACATCCCGGGTGTTGGGGAGGTTGAAGTCTTTCTCACCGGTGATGAGGACGTGACGGCATGGCGTCTTGGCGATTTTCGGGCAATCCCTCACTGCGAAAGGTTTTGCTCATTGAAAGCTTGTGAATCACAAATCGTCATGATTCGCAGTAGCAAGCCCCCAACTACTTTCTCCACCCCATGCGCCTGATTCTCTTTCTCTTTGTCCTCTGCCCTTCGCTCTTTGCCGCTCAGCCGAATTTTCTGCTCGTCATGGCCGACGACCTCGGCTTCTCCGACCTCGGCTGCTGCGGCAGTGAGATCGAAACGCCAAACCTCGACAAACTCGCCTCCAACGGCCTTCGCTTTTCCCAGTTCTACAACACCGCGAAGTGCCACTCCTCGCGCGTGAGCCTGCTCAGCGGGCGGTGGTGCCGACAGGCAGGTGATGAGAGTCTCAAACGCGCCGTCACTATTCCCGAAGTGCTCGCACCCGCTGGTTACTTCACCGCGATGGCGGGCAAATGGCATCTCAGCAAAGAACCCACCGACTTCGGCTTCCAGCGCTACTTCGGCCATCTTTCCGGTGCCACGAACTACTACCTTGGCGACAAGACGTTTCGTTTGAATGGCGAGAAGTGGACCGTGCCGGACAAAGGCTTCTACACCACCATCGTGAATGTCGATTACGCGCTGAAATTCATCGGCGAGGCACGCGGCGCGAAGAAACCGTGGATGACTTACATCGCTTTCAATGCGCCGCACGCGCCCCTCCAGCCGCTGGAGCAGGATTACCGCAAATACCTCGGTCGCTACGATGCCGGGTGGGACACGATCCGCGCCGCTCGTGTCGCGAAGCAGAAGCAGACCGGCCTGCTGCCCGCCAGTTTGCAGGAATCGCCACGTCCGGATCACGTCCGTGCCTGGGATCAGCTCGACGACGCGCATCGCGCGTGGGAGGCAAAGCGCATGGCGGCCTACGCGGGTTTGATCGACCGCATCGACCAGGAAATGGGCCGACTCATCGCCGACCTCGAAAAAGCAGGCGAACTCGACAACACCGTCATCCTCTTCGTCTCCGACAACGGCGCGTGCCCGTATGATCGCGGTCGTCCAGAGCCGGACGCGCAGCCCTTTGACCCAAAGACGACGTGGAGCGACAGCACCGGCTGGGCCTGGGCGCGGAACTCGCCCTTCCGCTACTACAAGCAGAACCAGTTCGAGGGCGGCATCTCCACGCCCGCAATCCTGCACTGGCCCGCCGGTTTGAAACACAAAGCTGGCAGTGTCATCGACACGCCCGCGCACATCGTCGATGTGCTGCCCACCTTCGCCGAACTCGCCAGTGCCAAGGTGCCGGAAACGTTTCCAGACCGCGAACTCACGCCGCTCGCCGGCATCTCGCTCGCGCCCATCATCGCCGGTGGTGAAATCAAAGCGCGTCCGCCCATCCATCTGCTCTTCTCCAGCGACCGCGGCCTGCGCGATGGTGAGTGGAAGCTCGTCAGCTACAAAAGCCAGCCCTGGGAACTCTATCACATCCCCACCGACCGCACCGAGCTGCACAACGTCGCAGCGCAGCATCCCGACATCGTTCAGCGCATGGTGAAGCAGTGGCACGACATGAGCGAAAACGTGCTCATGACGAAGGGCAAGGAGCTAGAACCCGCCGCCACCGAAGCCACGCCGCACACGAATCGCGAATGGACCGACTACGACAAGCCGCTCACCGAAGGCAAAGTCCGCAAAGGCAAAACAGCCGCCACCACGCTCCCCCGCGCCCGCAAAGGCACGAAACTCACTAT
>CALDGV010000759.1 GCA_937941745.1 uncultured Prosthecobacter sp.
AGAAGCCGCCCCAGTTGTTGTAGGCGTTGTAGGTGTTCGAGCAGAGCTGCAAAAGCATCTTCGAGGTGCTGCCGGGCTTTGCCTGACGAACGATAAACCACGCGCTGCTGCTGGCGGTGCGTGCACCGCGATGCGTCCACTTGCCGCCTGCATCAGCGGCACGCAGCGCGACCTCGTAGTAACCGCTTTTCCAATCCGCTCCGACGGGCACGCGCACGCTCTCCGGCCAGCGGCAACCATTCGCGGATGCATCTTCCGGCACGGGATGCGCCGCGCCGGGCACATCGGCCTTTTTCCACATCACTTCGCGTTTCGCGCCGAGTCGCGTGACCTCGATCTCAAACTTCGCCGCCGTGGTGCTGACGTGGATCGGGATCTCCTCGCCTTGCGCGACGCTGCGCTGACCAGCGTAGCCTTCGATGAAAAGCGCCACCGGGTCGGCGGCAGAGAGGAATGAGGCAGCGAGGAGGAAGGCGAGGATGCGGCGCATGAAACCGCTACGGCAGGGGCCTCCCCAGGCTTTCAGAGCTCAGGACGATGTTCCTTGGAGTCCAAGGTCAGCCGTTCCCCGCACTGCATGACCCGGCAGGGCTGCTGCAGGCGATGGCAGGCCTGCACAAACTCGTCAGGCGACTCCGTGTTGAAGGTGAACATGTCATAGTGGCAGGGCACCACCAACCGCGCACCGCAGGCCCGGGCCAGCGCCGCGGCTTCCGTTCCATTCAGATTGCCGGCCACGCGCCTTTCCGGCCGGTTGCCGTTGATGGGCAGCATCATGAGGTCCACACGATGCGGGCGCAGCGCATCCACCAGCTCCTCATGCCAGAGCGTGTCGCCGCTGTGGTAAATGGTGAAGCCGTTCCGGCTCACGAGGAAGCCCAGATAATGGCAGCGTCCCTGTTCATCGAGCCGGATGTCATTGTGAGCCGCCTTCACCGGCGTGATGGTCCACTCCCCCTGCCAGGACATGCACTGACTGACCGGATGAAGATGGATGGGCGCATCCCCCACCCTGCGCCGGGCCTCTTCCTCGACCGGAAAGGGCAGCAGCAGGGTGAAGCCGGGATTGCTTCGCGCCAGCGGCACCAGGGTCTCCCCATCCAGATGATCCGTATGCACATGACTGGCCGTCACCACGCGGATGCCGGAGAGCTTTTCAGGCGCGATGCAGCGCTCAGTCATGCGGATGTGCGGCTTGTCCGTTGCCGCATACTTGTGGGTCAGCGAGTCGGAGAGATACGGGTCCAGCAGGAGGCTGGCTCCCGCTTGCTTGAGCAGGAATCCGCTCTGCCCCAGCCACCAGACATGCAGACGAGCGTCGTCATCGCGGGTGGATTCGATGTCGGCGAGAAGGACCTCGTCTTTTTGAAGCGGCTGGATCATGCCCGCACCCTCGCCGGGGCTGAAGAGGGCGCAAACCCAGGCACGAATGATCCATGCCCTTCGATGGAAAACCAAACAGGCTGGCCCGGAGGCCAGCCTGAGAGGGAAAAGAACCTGGGTGAGGACGCCTTACTCCTTCGGCATGATCTCGCGGTTGCTCTGAAGCACCTTGTCCACCAGGCCGTAGGCGCAGGCTTCCTCGGCGGTCATGTAGTTGTCGCGGTCGGCATCCTTCTCGATGATCTCGGGCGTCTTGCCGCAGTGGTGGGCCAGGATGCGGTTGAGGCGGCGCTTCAGCTTGTACATGAAGTCCACCGTGCGCTCGACGTCGCTGGCCGTGCCGCGGGCGCCACCGGAGACCTGGTGGATCATGATGTCGCTGTTGGGCAGGGCATAGCGCTTGCCCTTCGTGCCGGCGGAAAGCAGCACGGCGCCCATGCTGGCGCAGATGCCGATGCAGTAGGTGTTCACATCGCAGGTCACGAACTGCATCGTGTCATAGATGGCCAGACCGGCGGTCACGGAGCCGCCAGGGCTGTTGATGTAGAAGTGGATGTCCTTCTTCGGATCCTGCATCTGGAGGAAGAGGAACTGGGCGATGATGACATTCGCCACCTGGTCGTTCACATCCGTTCCGAGGAAGATGATGCGGTCCTTCAGCAGGCGGGAATAGATGTCGTAGGCACGCTCGACGCGGCCTTCGTTCTCGATCACCGTCGGCACGATGAAGTTCGACGGCGGCGTGATCAGAGAAGAGGGGAAATCGTTGGAGTTTTGGGACATGGCAGGAATCAAGAGGCGGGGGGAGGGCTTGTCAAACTACGGGCGGCATCCCTTCCGAGGATGCCGCAGCATCAATCCTTCGAGCGTGAAGCCAGAAAGTCCACGATCGTGTCGGCCAAAGTGCGGCTGATGCCCGGCACCTTGGCGGCAATGTCGCCCGCACCGGCCTTGCGCAGCCGCGCCACGGAGCCAAAGGCCTTCAGCAGCGCCGCCTTGCGGTTCTGGCTCACGCCGGGGCAGTCATCGAGGATGCTTTCCTCCACACGACGGCCCAGCAGCAGCTGGTGGTAGCCGTTCGCCCAGCGGTGGGCTTCATCGCGGATGCGCTGCAGCAGCTTCAGCGCACCGCGATCGTGCGGAATGCGCACCGGATCGGATTCACCGGGGAAAAAGACCTCCTCGTGCTGCTTGGCGAGGCCCACGATGGGCAGCCCGCCGAGCCCCAGCTTCTGCAGCTCTTCGACCGCCATGCCCAGCTGGCCTTTGCCGCCATCCACGATCACCAGGTCCGGCAGCTTCACAAAGGGCTTCCGCCGGCCTTCTTCACGGCCCAGCCGTTCCATCGCCTCCAGCGGGGACTCCTGGCTGAAGTCCGCCTCCTCCGCGCCCGCGGCCTCGCGCCCTTCCCGCAGGATGCGGGAGAAGCGGCGGCGGATCACCTCCGCCATGCTCACAAAATCATTCTGCCCGCTCACCGCGCGGATGCGGTAGCGGCGGTAGTTCGCATTGTCCGGCACGCCGTTTTTAAAGCGCACCATGCTGGCCACGCAGTGCGCCGTGCCGATGTTCGCGATGTCAAAGCACTCCATCACCAGCGGCGGTTTCTCCAGCCCCAGCTCCTCCTGCAGCTCCTTTACATCCGCCATCGGGTCGATGGTGGACATCACCTTCATGCGCGCGCCGCGCTCAAAGGTGCGCTTCGGCGCCAGCGTCTTCTTCAGGTCTTCGACCATGTCGCGCAGCTCGGCGGCCCGCTCAAAGTCGAGCTTGGCGGCGGCCTTCTGCATCTCCTCCTCCAGGATCGAGGTCAGGTCGCGCGCGCCCTTGCCTTCCAGCAGCGCGCAGGCCTCCTCCATGCGGCGCTTGTACTCCTCCGCCGTCACCCGGCCAATGCACGGGGCGCAGCAGTTCTTGATGATGTCGTTGGAGCAGTGCTTGTAGTCGTGCTCCCCCGGATGGATCGGGCGGCAGACCCGCAGGCCATGCTGCTTGTTCAGCCAGTTGATCGTCGTGCGCAGCGCACCGCTGTGGGCAAAGGGGCCGAAGTAGCGCGCACCGTCGTCCTTCTTCAGACGGGTGAGCGTGAAGCGCGGGAAGTCGTCCTGCAGATGCACCCGCACCATCAGGAAGCGCTTGTCGTCGCGGAAGCTGATGTTGTACTTCGGGCGGAACTCCTTGATGAGCCTGCCCTCCAGCAGCAGCGACTCCGGCTCATTGCGCACCTGATGGATGTCAAAGTCCCAGATGCTGGCGATCAGCGCCCGCGTCTTCCGGTCCGCGAGCCTGGAGCGCGCAGGGGTGAAGTAGTTGCTCAGCCGCTTCCGCAGGTCCCGCGCCTTGCCCACGTAGATCACGCTGCCCAGCCGGTCGCGCATGACATACACGCCCGGCGTGTGGGGCACGTCGCGCAGCTTGGCCATGAGGTCGGGTTTGTTTCGGGGGCCGGACATTGGAGGACACTACGGACCAGCCCTCCCGGCGGCAATGGAGTTCTTGAAAAGCCCGCCGCCTGCTCACCGGAGACCAAGTCTAGCCTCTGTAAAAAAGCAGGCCCCTGAAGCACCAGGCGACCACGATCAGACAAAGCCCCAGGATCAGAAACAGGGAGATCACCACTTTGAGGATGAAGACCAGTTTTTCCTGCCAGGTGCTGCGTCTGAAT
>CALDGV010000760.1 GCA_937941745.1 uncultured Prosthecobacter sp.
TTGGGAGGCCGCCGGCTGGGTGACCGTTTTTTCAGGGAACGTCACGCTGTCATCGCTGGGTTGGAACACCTTCACGTTCACCACACCGTTCGACTACGACGGCACGCAGAACCTCATGGTCGATATCAGCTTCAACAACAACGACTACTCCAGTGATGGCACCGTGCGCAGCACCATCACCACCAGCAGCCGCACGCTCATTTTCAGAACAGACAGCGCCAATGGTGATCCCCTCGAGTGGTCTGGCACCACGCCGGGCGGCACGACCTCGAATGTCGTGCCCAACCTGCGGTTCACCCGTGCCGCAGGCAGCCTGCCCATGACTCCGGCTACGAGCACCGCCTTTTCCCGAGGATCCTGGAACGGAAGCCTGACCGTGCTGGCTGCGGCCAAGGAGGCCTGGCTGAAGGCAGCGCTTGCGGTGGATCCGCAGATCCAGGGAAGTTCCAGCATGCTGGATGTCGTGGCGGTCAATGATCTCGTGCTTGCCGCTGAGCCTCTCTACACCGGCGGCACCCTCAATACCGTTTCCTGGAACTCACTGGGAACGGGTTATGAATATGAGGTCCAGCGCGCCACCTCGGCCAATTTCAGCGATGCCGTCTCGACGGATTTCATCACAGCCACCCAGCAGACCTACACAGGGCTGGCGGATGGCCAGCTCTACCACTACCGGGCTCGTGCCCGCGCTTCCGGCCTCACGGGAGCATGGTCCGAACCGCAGCGCTCCACCCAGGATGCCACGGCACCTGTGCTGGTCCTCACGCCCGTGAGCGGCGGGCTCGTGCTCGATGGCCAGATCACCCTTCAAGGAACGGCCCAGGATCTCAGCGGCATCTCCAGCCTGACGGTGAACGGCGGCGGCGTGAACACAGCGAACGCCTTTGCCACCTGGAATCAGCCGCTGCTCTCCCTGCAGGAGGGACCGAACACTTTTACGCTCGAGGTGGAAGACCATGCAGTGCCGCCAAACCGCCGCACGGAGGTCTGGAGTGTGTTTCACCTTTCCGGCGAGGAGGCTGATGCCGATGGCAATGGCCTGGGGGCCTTGCTCGACTATGCCTTGCATGGCCAATCCGCAGGGCTGGGTGCGCTGCCACAGTTACATTCGCGGGCTGACCCTGTCACTGGGCAGCCACATCTGCATTTCAGCTATCGCCGACGTCTGCTGAATCCGTCCGGCGTGCAGTATCATTTGGAAACCAGCTCTGGACTGACTTCATGGCAGCCTGCCGGTGCTGAGGTGGAGGAGGTTTCTTCCGAGCCTGCCGGAGACGGCATCACGGAAACGGTGACCGTGCGCTTTGTTTCGCCGATTCCTCCTGGCGGTCAGCAGTTCATCCGGCTGCGGGTGCAGCTGCCCTGAAACAAAAAGTGGGTGATCCAGCGTGCCGGATCACCCACTCAAAAATTACGAAAAGTCAGTCTCAGGCGATCGCCGCGACCTTGTTGGCAATGGCATCCTTGGACAGCACGCCGACAGAGGTGTCCTTCACGGCGCCGTCCTTGATGTAGAGAAGCATCGGGATGGAGCGGACATTGAACTTGGCGGCCAGGTTCGGGCTGTTGTCCACATTCACCTTTACCACCTTCAGGCTGCCTGCCTTTTCCGTGGCGAGCTGGTCGAGCACAGGGCCCAGCATGCGGCAGGGGCCGCACCATTCCGCCCAGAAATCCACGACCACAGGCACGGTGGCGGCGGCGATTTCGGCGTCAAAGTTGGAGTCATCGAGGTTCAGAACGAGGTCGGAGGCCATGGCGGGAGTAGGGGTAATGAGGTTACGCTGATGCTCGGGGAAAGGAGACAACCAGTCGGTAGGCAAGGCGGAGGAAGGCGCAAACTTTTTCCATGCCATCACCGGCTTTTCGCGCTAGCGGCAGGCATGAGCCTTGATCACCCCGATGGCCTGACACGTCTCCGTTATATCGTCCACCGCCTGCGGGCACCCGGCGGCTGCCCCTGGGATCGCGAGCAGACCCATGAAAGCCTCATCCCCCATGTCCTGGAGGAGGCCTACGAGGTCGTGGACGCCATCAAGAGCGGTGATCCGGCCCTGATTTGCGAGGAGCTTGGAGATTTGCTGCTGCAACCGGTGCTGCATGCCGAGATCGCCAGTGAAACGGGTGCCTTCGACATCGACAAGATGGCCCACGGCCTCTCCGAGAAGCTCATCCGGCGTCATCCGCATGTGTTTGGCGAAGCCAGCGCTGCCACCTCCGACGCCGTACTGACCCAGTGGGATGCCATCAAGCGCCAGGAGAAGGGCACTCAGCAGCAAGGAATGCTGCATGGCGTGGGCGGTGGTCTGCCGGCGTTGATGCGGGCACAAAAACTCCAGAAGAAAGCTGCTCGCGTGGGTTTCGACTGGCCCGACGCCACGCCAGTGTTTGCCAAGCTCAAGGAGGAGATCGCCGAGCTCGAGGAGGCGGTGGCCAAAGGAGAGGTGGCCGAGATGGAAGAGGAGCTGGGTGACCTGCTTTTCAGCGTCGTCAACCTTGCCCGGAAGCTCGGCATTGATTCAGAACCTGCGCTGGCCGCGGCCAACGACAAGTTCGTCCGCCGCTTTCATGGCGTGGAAGCGAAGCTGGCGGCCTCAGGCCGCCAGCTTGGCGAAGCCACTCTGGCGGAGATGGATGCCGCGTGGGA
>CALDGV010000761.1 GCA_937941745.1 uncultured Prosthecobacter sp.
TGCCAAGCCGCCAGGACTCGCCACCCTCCGCGCCCCTCATTGCCCCCTCCGGCAACTGTTCTGACCTCAAAACCCAGAGCCCCCGGCGGACAGGCCCATCCCCATAACCCCATGACCCCAGTCCTCAAGACTCTCTATCAAGAGAAAGTGCGTTCTGCTCTCAAAGAGCAGCTCGGCGTCGCCAACATCCACCAGGTGCCGAAGCTCGAAAAGATCGTCATCAACTGCTCCGTCGGCTCCCAAGGCGAGCGTAAGCAGGCCATCGAAGACGCTGTGAACGAAGTGCAGCTGATCACCGGCCAGAAGCCGATCATCACCAAGTCGAAGAAGGCCATCGCCAACTTCAAGCTCCGCATCGGTGAAAACGTCGGCGTCAAAGTGACCCTTCGCGGCACCAAGATGTATGACTTCCTGATGCGCCTCGTCCGCACCGCCCTTCCTCGTGTGCGTGACTTCCGCGGTGTGGCCCCCCGCTCCTTCGACGGTCGTGGCAACTACACCCTCGGCATCACCGACCAGTCCATTTTCCCCGAGATCGAGCTTGAAAAGATCAAGCGTTCCCTCGGCTTTGACATCACGTTCGTGACCTCGACCAACAACGACGATCACGCCCGTGAACTCCTCCGTGCGCTCGGCATGCCCTTCCGTGGCAAGATCAGCCAGCAGCAGAAACAGGGCGAAGACGAAGCCTCCGCCGCCTGAAACCCTGAACCTGACCTGAAACGTCCGACTCCTACCGAGCCATGACTGATCCCATTTCCGATCTTCTCACCCGCATCCGCAACGCTGCCAAAGCCGGCCAGCAGGAAGTTCTCGTGCCCTTCTCCAAAATGAAGAGCGAGATCGCCCGCATCCTCCAGGAGGAAGGCTACCTTTGGAACTATGAGCTGGACACCACCGGTGCCCATCCCCAGCTCAAAATGAAGCTGAAATACCAGGGCAAAAGCCCCGTGGTGCGCCACCTGAGCCGTGTTTCCAAGCCCGGCCTCCGCAAATACGTCTCCTGCGACGAGATTCCCCGTGTCCTTGGCGGACTCGGCATCGCCATCCTGTCCACCTCACGCGGTCTGATGACCGGCGCCCGCGCCAAGAAGGCGAAAGTCGGCGGCGAACTGCTTGCCACCGTCTGGTAACCCCCAACACGAGAGGAACTCCACCACCATGTCACGAGTCGGTAAACAACCCATCCCCCTTCCGGAGAAAGTCTCCGTCAAAATCGGCGCAGACCGCTCCGTCCTCGTTGAGGGCCCCAAAGGCAAGCTCAACTGGACCCTCCCTGCAGGCGTGAACGTCGCCACTGAAGGCAATCAACTGAGCGTCACCCGCGAAAGCGAAGACCGCAAGGTGCGCGCCATGCACGGCACCACCCAGCGCCTGATCAGCAACATGATCCACGGCGTCAGCCAGGGCTATCGCAAGGACCTTGAAATCCACGGCGTCGGCTTCCGTGCTGCCGTCAAAGGCAACGTCATCGATCTCCAGCTCGGCCAGAGCCATGACCGCCTTCATCCCATCCCCGCCGGTGTGAAAGTCACCGTCGCTGAAAACACCAAGATCGCCATCGAAGGCATCGACAAGCAGGTCGTCGGCCAGCTCGCCGCCGACATCCGCGCCTACTACCCGCCAGAGCCTTACAAGGCCAAGGGCGTGCGTTATGCAGGCGAACAGATCCGCCGCAAGGCCGGCAAGAGCGTGAAGTAACCCCTGACGACCACCAAGAACATGGCTCTCAACCGCAAACTCATCCGCTCGCGCATCCACGCGCGCATCCGCCAGAAGGTCAAAGGCACCGCCGCACGTCCGCGTCTGGCCGTTTACTTCTCCAACACGAACGTTTACGCCCAGCTCATCGACGACGAGGCCGGCAAAACCATCGTCTCCGCTTCCACGAAGGAAAAAGGCTTCGGTGGTGGCAAGGCGAACATCGCCAGCGCCACGAAAGTTGGTCATGCTGTCGCCGAGCGCGCCATCGCCGCCAAAATCGAGGAAGTTGTCTTCGACCGCGGCGGTTTCTTCTATCACGGCAAGGTCAAAGCCCTTGCTGACGCCGCCCGTGAAAAGGGTCTGAAGTTCTAATCCCCCTACCCGCACCGATTTTATGGCAGAAGAAAACCGCAACTCCGCAGACGGCGACTCCCGTGGCGACTCCGTCGAGAAGGTCGTTCACATCAACCGCTGCGCCAAGGTCGTCAAAGGCGGCCGTCGCTTCAGCTTCAGCGCCCTTGTCGTCTCCGGCGACAAGAATGGCCGTGTTGGCTGGGGATTTGGCAAGGCGAACGAAGTCGCCGATGCGATCAAGAAGGCCACCGAGGCCTCCCGCAAGAAGATGAACCTCGTTCATCTCAACAACAACACCATCCCGCACGAAGTCATCGGCGAGCATGGTGGTGGTCACATCATGCTGAAGCCTGCGGCTCCTGGTACTGGCATCATCGCCGGTGGTGGTGCACGCGCCGTGCTTGAAGCGGTTGGCGTCAAAGACGTCATCGGCAAGTCCTTCGGCTCCAGCAACCACGCCAACGTCGTCAAGGCCACTCTGGCCGCCCTCCACGCCCTGCGTCCGAAGGATGAAATCCTCCGGGCCCGCGGCAAAGAGATCAAGGAGCGCAAGGCTCTCTGATTGGATCTCTCATCCTCATCCCCCATCACTTTACTGTCATGCGTCTTCACGACACCACACCCCGCCCCGGCGCCCGCAAGCGCAAAAAGCGCATCGGCTGCGGCGAAAGCTCCGGCCACGGCAAGACTTCCTGTAAGGGTCACAAAGGTCAGATGGCCCGCGCTGGCCGCGGCATCCGCCCCGGCTTCGAAGGTGGCCAGATGCCTCTCTTCCGTCGTCTTCCCAAGAAAGGCTTCTCCAACGAGCGTTTCCGCGACGTCTTTGAAACCGTCAACGTCGGCGATCTCAACGCCTTTGAAGACGGAGCCGTGATCAACGAAGCCGCTCTTCGTGAGAAGGGCCTCGTCAATCGCGTCTGCGACGCCATCAAGATCCTCGGCAACGGCGAACTCAGCCGCAAGCTCACCGTCGAGATCAAGAGCCTGAGCGCCTCCGCCCGCGAGAAGATCGAGAAGGCCGGCGGCACCATCGCTGCCTGATCCACACCCCGAGCACACCTTTGAGCGGGCCGGTCCCTGCCAACTTTGTAAAGTTGGTCTTGAGGCCAGGCCCGCTTTCCTTTATCCCCCAGCCTCCTTTTTCCCGCCCCAGACCATGATTTCCGCCTTTCGCGACAGCTTCAGAGTTCCGGAACTGCGCTCCCGCATCCTTTTCACCCTGGCGATGATCGTCATCGTCCGCATCGGCACCGCCATCACCCTTCCAGGCGTGGACGGCAGTGTCCTCGATGAGTGGATTGCCAGCCGCGCTTCGGATACCGGAGCCGCCGGCCAAGTTGCCGCCCTCCTGAATGTCTTCTCCGGCGGAGGCCTGCAAAACTGCGCCATCTTTGCCCTCGGCATCATGCCCTACATCAGCGCCAGCATCATGCTGCAGCTTCTGACGGCCGTGTATCCTCCTCTGAGCAAAATGGCCCGCGAAGAAGGCGGACGGCAGAAGATCACCCAGTACACACGTCTCGCTACCATCGCGCTGTGCTTGTTCCAGGGTTACCTGCTCGCCAAATCCCTCGCCCAGCCCGGCCAGAACATCTTCCTGGGAGGCCTCCAGGAGGTGATCGACCGCACTGGCAAGCCGCTCGTGCCAGATTATGGCCCGATGTTCATCATCGTCACCGTCATCACCATCACCGCCGGCACCATGCTCATGATGTGGCTGGGTGAAATGATCACCGAACGCGGCATCGGAAACGGCGTCTCCATCCTGATCTGTGTGAACATCGTCGCTGACCTTCCCGGTGCCATGGTCCAGGTCTGGCAGACCTACGTCGGCAATGCCGCCAATGATGCCAGCAAGCCCGCTACGCTCGTGCTGCTGATGGCCTTCATGATCATTGTGATCGCTGGAGTCATCGCCATCACCCAGGCCACCCGACGCATCGCCATCCAGTATGCGAAGCGCGTCGTCGGTCGCAAAGTCTATGGTGGTCAGACTCAGTATCTGCCTTTGAAGGTGAACTACTCCGGCGTGATGCCCATCATCTTCGCCCAGGCCATCCTGCTGTTCCCGGCTCAGATTCTCAGCGCCATTTTCCCTGACGTCGCCGCCATCCAGCGCTTCTCGGGCTGGCTGAGCTCCGGCGTGCCTTACTACACTCTCTCCGCAGCACTCATCTTCTTCTTCAGCTACTTCTGGGTTGCCACCATGTTCCAGCCTACCCAGATCTCGGAAGACCTGAAAAAGAGCGGTGGCTACCTTCCTGGCATTCGCCCTGGCAAGCCCACAGCTGACTTCCTCGACTTCACCATGAGCCGCCTGACCTTCGCAGGCGCCATCTTCCTCACCGCGCTCTACGTCATGCCGGCTGGCATCACCCGTCTTCTTGGAATCTCTCCGACAGCAGCCCAGTTCTTCGGTGGCACCAGCCTTCTGATTCTTGTCGGGGTCGTCTTGGATGTCATGCGCCAGGTGGAAACCTACCTGCTGCAGAGCCAGTATGACGGCTTCCTCAAGAAGGGGCGCATCCGTGGCCGTTTTGACCGCATGGCCCAGACGGGTCAGGTGGCAAATTCCACCACGGTCGTCTGGCTCTGGACTGGCATTGCCATCATCGCCCTCGTCGGCGTCGCCTACTTCATCGCCACCGGCAAGTAATCCTGCCCTGGCTCGCGACCTCCGACTGACATGCTCGGCAACAAGATCCCCATTCGTCACGGGTCCGTTCTGAACGGACTCCGTGCCGCCAACGCCCTGGCGCGCGATATCCTGCTCAAAACGGCCGCCCAGGTGGCTGTTGGCATCACGACAGGTGAAGTGGACCGCTACGCTGCCGCTGAAATGAAGGCCCGAGGCTGCAAAAGCGCCTTCCTGGGCTACCGCAAGTTCCCCGGACATATCTGCATTTCGATCAACGAAGAGGTCGTCCACGGCATCGGCGGGCCGCGGATCATTCAAGATGGAGACATCGTGAAGATCGACGTCGGCATCGAATACGACGGCTGGATTGGCGACAACGCCATCACGGTGCCGGTCGGCAATGTCGCCAAGGAAACCCTGCACCTGCTCGCTGCCACGGAGGAGTCACTGCATGTGGCCATCCGTCACGCACGGGATGGCTGGATGCTCGGAGACCTCTCCCACAGCGTCGAAAACCACGTGCAGCAGTATGGCTACACCGTGGTCCGCGAATTTGTCGGCCATGGCGTCGGGAGGAAGCTGCATGAGGAGCCCCAGGTGCCCAACTACGGCAAAAAGGGTGACCGGCCGCGCCTCAAAGCAGGCATGAGCCTCGCCATCGAGCCAATGGTGAACATGGGCACTGCCAAAACACGCATTTTGAGTGACAACTGGACCGCGATCACCCAGGACCGCAAGCCCAGCGCCCACTACGAGCACGTCGTTCTCATCACGGAGCAGGACCCCGAGGTGCTGACCTTCCGCAAGCGCATGTTCCCCCAGGGAGTCAACGACCTCACACCCCTGCCGGTTAGCGCCTTGCTTTGATCTTCAGGCAACTTCCACAGCGCGGGCGGGAATTCCTTCCGTCCGCAGTGCAGTCAGAAATTCCACGTCGGCGTTGACTCTTGCCAGGGAGATCCCGTGCTTCGCAGCAGCGGCTTTCCATAGGTCAAAATGGCGGGTGTAAGCCTGCAAATACTGACGCAGCATGTCCGCCTCCACGCGATGCTCCTGAGGCATGCCGGTTTCAGCATCCACAAACTCGTGGTTGCCGGTCCATCCGGGCGAAGACTCCTCCTGGCAAAACGGGGCCAGCACGATTCCGCGTCCCTGCCGCGTGGCCAGAGATGCCAGGAAGGCCTCAGGCTCCGTTGGGAACAGCAGATCACTCAGGAGCAGCCTCATCGAGCCTGGACGCAGCGGCAGGCGCGTCAGCACAGGAGCTGCTTCCGATGGTAAAGCTGCTACAGCTTCGAATTCAAGAGGCCAGCCGCCTGAAACAAGAGCCTCGACCTCCAGCAGACGATGCTCGGACCCACGCACGGCGAAGGCGCGCAGGGTCGCCCCTGACTGCAACGCGGTCTCCAACAAAAAGGCCAGTAATTCCATGACACGCAGGCCCTTGGTTCGAAAGGCACGCATGGAGACGCTGATATCCAGAATGAGGTCCACGCACGGCCGCACTTCTTCACGGTAAACCTTCATGGTGTAGCTGCCGGTGCGGGCGTAGGCCTGCCAGTTGATCTGGCGTGGGTCATCGCCGGGCAGGTAGGTCCTGTGATCTTGGAAATCGAGACTGCTACCCGAGCTGGTGCCGGCAAATTCACCCATCTGCCCTCGCCAGCGATCTTGGCGGAAGGGTAATTTCAGCACCTCAGCCCAACCACGTGACTGCTCCCGGAGCTGATGCCAGAACTGGTGGCCTGCCAGAGGGCCTGAAGAATGGGTTTCTAGGGTCACGAGGCAGCGAAAGGCGTGGCCACATCCTTCACAAGCGGAGGCAAATGGCAAGACGGGTCTCGCCTTGAGGGGGGTCATGCATGTCTCCGGCATTGCTCTAGCGCCCAAAGGCCGCATCTTACGCGGCATCATGCCTGCACGACCACGACGACGCTCCCGCCAGACTCCCCGCTGGCTGACGGCCCTGCTGGCGCTAGGCCTTCTCGTCCTGCTGGCGGTGCTGATGGCTCCCATGATCGTGATGAGCTGGGTGAGGGGTTATCTGCAAAAAGAGGCTTTCCGCACTCAGATGGAAGCATTTCTTGGCACGCGGATGGCAGCGCAGGTGACCCTCGCGCCGCTTCATTGGACAGGCGATGAAGTGACCACGAAGTCGCTCCAAGCCTCCACCCTCAGCGGCTGGAAAGCGGAGGTCCATGGACTGCACCTTGCACTGGACTGGCCTGCCTTCCGCAACCGCCAGTGGCGGATCATTCAAACAGGCGCCGACTCCCTGGACCTCACCTACCAGGCAGGCGCCAAAGCTCATCAAGGTGCTCTTCACGCCCCGCAACCATCCAGTTTGGAAGCAGCCCAGGGCGGAATGCCGGGATGGCTTAAAGCCTGCCTGCCCGACTCCACCGAGATCGACGGCATTCGTTTTGATCACTTCTCAGCCAGCCATCCAGGACCATGGAAGCTCAGTGCAGCCAGCCTGCGCATCGGCACCTGGCGTCAGGGGGAGGCTTCTGTGCAGGCGACGATTGATGGCGGCATTCTGGAGACTCCCGTGCAGCTGCCAGTGCAGCTTCATCCCATGAAATTCAACCTCTCGCGCGCCAGCCTGCGCCTGATCCGGGATGATCTTCATCTCACAAACGCCCTCCTCAACTGGGTCGAAGACAGCGAGATCAGCGCCAGCGGACATATGCGTCCCCAAGATCAAAGCTGGGAGCTGAAGGCCAGCCTCAGTTCAATCCCTTTACGGGAACTGCTGAGCGAGGATTGGAGGCTCCGCCTGACAGGCACACTGCATGGTGACCTCGAAATCCGCGGGCAGGCGGCAAGCCAACCCCAAGTAGAGGGTGAAGTTCAGCTGAAAAACGCTGTGCTGACAGCCCTGCCTGTGCTCGACAAGCTGGCTTCCTACACCCGAGTAGAGCGCTTCAAACGCCTCTCCCTCGACATCGCCTCCGCCCAGGTGCGTGGCAGCGGTGAGGTGCGGCAGTTCGACAAGGTGGTCATCCAGTCAAATGGCCTGCTAAGGATCGAAGGCAGCATGAATGTGAATGCAGGCCAGGTGGACGGGCGGTTCATGCTGGGCGTCACCCCTGAAACGCTGAAATGGATTCCAGGAGCGCAGCAGCATGTCTTCACCAGCACCCATCCGGGAGCACCTGCAGGCATGATGTGGACCCCTCTGCACGTCACAGGCACCGTGGACGCACCACGAGAAGACCTGACAGAGCGGCTCATCGGAGGTGCCGGGAAAGCGCTGCTGAATGCACCAGCCGAAGTGGTCGGCAAAGTGGGCGAAGCAGTTTTATCGCCCGTGATCGGTCCCGACCTCAGCAAAAAGCCCGGCGAGGTTTTGAAGGGTGCCACAGACACGCTGACTCATCCTGATGAGGCGGTCAAAAAAGCCTCTGAAGCCGCCGGAAAAGGCATCGACCTTCTCAAGGGACTGGGAAGCGGTATTCTTGGCAGGTAAAAGAACCTTTCAGGCCCGCCCATCAAAGGCCATCTGCACCTCCTCATGCCTCTCGCCGACAAACAAAACACGCTGATTGATGATCTGAACCTCATCGAATATCCCCATGAGCGGCTGGCGGCTCTGACATCGTATGTGCCCATGACCGTGCTGCCTGAGGAACTGAAGTCCGATGCACTGATTGTTCCTGGCTGTGTCTCCCGTGTTTGGGTGCTTGGCACCCTGGAGGAAGGGTGCACACGATTCCGCTGCGCCGCAGATTCGCCGA
Source organism: uncultured Prosthecobacter sp. (assembly GCA_937941745.1). Classification (GTDB taxonomy): domain Bacteria; phylum Verrucomicrobiota; class Verrucomicrobiia; order Verrucomicrobiales; family Verrucomicrobiaceae; genus Prosthecobacter. Next base: position 8,437 of record CALDGV010000761.1, read on the forward strand.
TGGTGGCCAGCTTGGTGGCCGTTTTATGCCACCTCTACAGCGGCGAAACTCCTGCTGAAGTGGTGTCCGTCGAACCGGAGGTCTGGACGCGCTGCGGCTTCAACAAGATGCTTTCGCCGACGCGCATGAATGGACTGGCGGCAGTCAGGCAGCGCATCAAAAAACTGGCCAGCAAATGGTGAGTTGATGCATGAGGCATCGGTCTTGCAAGAAGGCCAATGCCCCAGCAGCAAACCAAGTCAGTTGTTGTTGTCGTCGTCAAAACTCACCTTGCCAGACAGGATCTGGGCGGTTTTGGCAGCCGTGGCGACGGGCGGGATCTGCGGCAGCATGAAGTAGCCGACACCACGGTGGTTGCCGTTCTCAGGGACGATCAGGCCGAAGAAATTCACCGGGCGCTTGATCTCGTCAGGCTTGTTGTTCAGTGCCGCTGGCGTCGTGGTGGTGATGTCATCGTCAGCCAGAACGAAGCTGCCACCAAAAGCACCGGTGGTGCGGTTCGCCGTGGAGATCTTGGTGCCCGCAGGAGCCGCGACGAGGATCCGGACGGCACTCTTATCATTGATGGCGATCTGGGTCACATTCGCCCGGCCATCAATGCCGCCATCCGTAAACAGCAAGGTGGCGTTGTCGGTGGTAGAACTAGGATTGGTGATCTGCAAAATCACGCCTGGTGCAGGAGGTCCATAGTAGCCGCCAAAGGCCTCCAGCCCGACTGGTGTGGTCACCGGCGTGCCGGAAAGGCCGAAGCCCGCCCGGTAGGTGCGTGTATTGGATGCCGTGCCAAGAACTGCGGTTGCAGGGGGCCGTGTCCAGCTCAGGCCCGTGCTGGTGATCGTGTTATCCGTGGGAGATTCGGTGTTTAAGCCGAGTCCGATGGACAACTGACCAGCGATGGCTCCCTTGCGGGCGGTGCCGTAGAGGCTCTGATAGAGCAGCACTTCGCCATTTGGCCCCACATGAGTCGCGCAGGTGATTTTCTCGCCATCCGCAGTCATGCCAGCGATGCTAAGTGCCCCCTTGGCACTGACAGTGAAGGAGCCGTAACCATTCCCCTGGGGCACATCATCATTTGCCTCCAAGCCGCCGGCAGGAACAAGGCGGATGCCGAAATTGTGGAGGCCAACATAGCGGCTGGGAGTGGTGGTGACCTTCCAGCCCGAAACACTGACATTGGCGATGTTGCCCAGGCTGGGTGTGCTGGCGATGTTGCCCGCCGCAAAGCGGTCCTTGGTGACGTCATCGATGGTAAACGTGAGGTCGAGCGGTGGCAAAACACCGGGCCTTGGAATCCGCACAGCCGCCTGGAAAGGCGGTGCTGCCACCGGAGGATTTTGCATGGTGTCCAGACCGAACATCAGGTTGCCCTTGAAGCTGTAGCTGGCGGCTCCCGAGATCAGTTTTCCGGAATAGCTGCCTGTCTTGGTGACAGTGACCTCAATGCGGCCGCCCTCGGAGAGGCTGATGTCCTCATCGCGATTCACAAGGCCCTGGAAGACACCATCCAAGCCTGTAGGAAGGCTGACCACACGAAGAGTGGCGGTCGTCGTGGAGACAGGATTGAAACCATTGGAGACTCCCAGGGTCACCGTCTTCTCTTCCACCTTGGTCGGCAGACCACTGATGATGCCGGTCTTGCCATCAATTCTCAACCCTGCAGGCAAGTCCTTGGCCGTGAAAGTGACCGGGGCTTTCTCCGCCGCGGTGTTGGCCGTCACTTGATGGAAGTATGCCGAGCCCACAATGCCGACCGGAAGAGAAGGATTGAGAGTGATCTCCGGGGGAGCATTGAAAACCTTCACATGCGTGGTTCCTCCGACCACCGTGCCACCTCCTGGGAAGCCACTGACGACATTGGAAACCTCGCAGAAGTAGTATCCTGAATCTGCCAGCTGTGCGGCTGGAAGCGTCAGCGTCCGGGTGGTGGCACCCGTGTAATTGCTCAGCGTGACTGCCGCACTGAGATCCGAGTTGGGCGAGCGCTTCCAAAGATAAGAAAGTCCGTTTCCGGCAGCATTAACGGTGAGTTTCACGCCAGTAGCCCCAAGTTTCACTGGAAGAATGCGCGCGGGCGAAAAATCCTCGGCCACACCCAGCTGAGCCGGATCTGAAATGGCCGTGCCTGCAGGCCTTGCATTTGTCGTGAAAAGAGCGGTGTAGGCGCCTGCATCCGCGAGGCGAGCAGCCCACAGGTACAGAGTGCCCGCTGTTGCTCCAGCGACAGGGCCGCCGTTCCGACGCCACTGCGTAGTCAGAGGCAATGGAGACCCTGTTGCAGCCGCCGTGAAGTTCACGGGGGCGCCAACCTTGACCATCTGGCTGACGGGCTGGGTGTTCACCGTGGGGTTCTTGGTGGCAAGGCCCGTCAGATTGATGCGGAACACGGGGTTGTCGGCATCCGTGCTGGTAATCGTCAGGACAGCATCCCGCTGGCCGCCTTCACGAGGCCGGAACTGGATCGTCATGTCGCTGAAAGCGCTCTTGATCAGGCTTGCGCCGGGTTTTTTGGTGATGGTGAAGTCGGCGGCATGAAGACCTCCAATGCTGGCCGCCAGCTTGTTGATGCTGATGGTTCCATCATTGCGCAGCCTCAGGATCATGTTCGACGAAGCGCCGAAGGCAACACTGCCAGAGGGGGTGTAATTCACCGTGCCAGAAGGAGGCACATTGGTGGATGCAGGCTGCTCAAGCACGACCAGTTTCGAAGACAGGAAGGCGACACGGGGCTCATCTCCGAACTCGCTGTCGCTTGCGGCAAAGATCAGGCGGGAGCCTGCGGCAGCCAGATCATGCGGATTGGAAGAGCCGTTCCCTGGAACGAATTCCGTCAGCACTTGAGTTCCAGGAGCCGTGCCATCGGTGATCCATACCTCACGCCCGGTCACTCCATCATCCGCAGTAAAGCAAAGAACATCTCCCACCACGGTAAGCTCCTGGATGGCAGCATCTGCCGCCCCATTCACCATGCCCGTGCGTCCTGTGGGACTGACCATCTTCGGGGCACCTCCTGATGAAGCAATCATGTAGAGTTCTGTGCCGTTCACCCCATCATTCGCGAGGAAGAAGAGCTTGCCGGCGACATTCCTCAACTGGCTGGGGTTCGATCCTTCCGTTTTGCCAGGGGAAGTCTCCACTTTGTTCAGGTTGGTGACCATGACAGTGCCGGCAGAGGTTCCGTTGCTGCGCCAGAGTTCACGGCCGTTTGTATTGTCATCAGCCACAAAATAAAGCTCATTGCCCACAACCGTGAGCCAGGCAGGCTGACCATCGTCGATGCTGTCCACGACGCCGCTGATGATGTCCCTGACCACTTTGGTTCCGGCCGAGGTGCCGTCCGTCACCCAGAGCTCACGCCCGGTGGCCTGATCAGCAGTAGGACCGCTGCCACTGCCCCTGGCGATGAAGTAGAGCTTGCTCAGCGGGCCCGAGGCAGGCATCACGACAAACTCCGCAGGATTTGACGAGGGGGTGCCAGAGGAGATGTCCTTAACAAGCGTGGACCCGCCTGCAGCACCTGTCGTCCGCCAGAGTTCCGTGCCGTTGCCAGTTTCAGCAGCGAAGTAAACATGCGCACCATAGGGAGTGAACCCAGTGGGATTCGATTCGCGTGTGGGATTGACTTCCAGCGGAGCGATGGTGGCAGCACCGCCGGTCGGGGCATCCACCACCCAAAGGTCACGGTTGGAACCTGTATCAATGCCCGAAAGGTAAAGGCGTCCGTTGTGCCAGAAAAGCTCCTCGGGGAAGGTCACCTCGGTGAACGGCGTCGTGCTGCCACCATCACTCAGGTAGAGACGCCGTCCGCTG
>CALDGV010000762.1 GCA_937941745.1 uncultured Prosthecobacter sp.
GCGCACTGCGGCTTGGGAAAGCTTGGCGACGGCGCTTCTGCGCTGAAAATTTGCGGAAAGTGCGGCTTGTTGGTCTGCAGCCATCAAAGACCTTCCTTCAATTTTACGATGAGGTACTCGACTGACGATTTGGCCTTGGCGTCGGTGACCCCTGGATGAACAAGATCACAGGTGACGCCGTTGGCACGGCAGTGTTCCTGCAGTTTCACTCCAAAGTTCGCCGTGTGAGTTGGGTCCTTTTGTTCCTGCCCCATTGCAGGCGCGGCGCTGAAGAAAAGGTAAATTGGTGGATCGTCAGCACTCACCAAGGCATAAGGGGAATACTCCTGAATCCAGGGAAGGATGCGCTCACGTGCAGCCAGGAAGGCGTTAAAGTCCTTGTACTCTTCTTTTTTCAAAAAGGCATGCCCACCGTAGCGGCTGTTGGGCGTCCATTCACGCATTTGCTGCGGGTCCAGAGTCGTCTGGGCTCCGTTGACAGCGGCACAAAAGAGGCGGGTAGATTCTCTGGCCACAGGATCATCACTTTTGGGGTCGGCCATGTCAGGGTGGAAGGCCAGCCAGAGGCTGGAGCAAGCTCCGGCAGAACCTCCACTGGCACCAATGCGCTGCTTGTCGATTCGCCACTCAGCGGCCTTGCTGCGCACAAATTGAAGCGCCCGGGCTGCATCACCCAGAGGTGCCTTGACGGGGGGCACGACATCCTGTGCCTGTGAAATGTAGCGGTAGTTGATGGAAACCACGGAAATGCCTTCCTTCAAAAAGGGTTCCACGGCGATGCTTGCCTTGTCTCCGCCCATCCATCCGCCTCCGTGAATATAGAAGAGTAGTGGAGTCAGGCCTTCCGACTTGGCCTGCCAAAAATCGAGGACATTCCTCTCATGAGGGCCGTAGCGAACATTGGCTGCGGTAGGAGCTGGGTTTTGGGGATAGGCCTTTTTGGCTGCTGCCTTTGCTGGAACTGGACTTTTCTTCTTGGCGGGTGCTTCTGCCGAACGGGCGGCGACGCAGGTGATCAGGAGCAGCGTGATGAGAGCTTTCATGGTGGCTGGGGCAGGGAATTCAGGAATCCTGACCTGCATAACGAGTCCGCCTGGATCAAACTTCCTGATGGCTGACGAAAATGTCTGTTCCTTTGAGGCAGGAGTAAATCGTTCGCAATGTCACGACTCATCATGGAGCATTCCGAGGCTAGTCTTGATGCCCTGAGCGCTTTCCATGGCTTCCTCCAGGCATTCTCCCAGAACTGTGATGTGGCCCATTTTACGCTTCGCCCGGGCCTGAGCTTTGCCATAAAGATGCAGCTTGGCACGCGGATGGTTGAGGACTGGATTCCAGTCAGGGTGAGTTTCGGCCTCCGGCCAGACGTCTCCAAGCAGATTGATCATGACAGCAGGTGTGTGCTGGGTCGGATCACCCAGGGACAGGCCGCAAATGGCCCGCAACTGCTGCTGAAACTGGTTCGTTGCACAGGCATCAATCGTGTAGTGACCGCTGTTGTGAGGTCGTGGTGCAATCTCATTTACAAGCACCCTGCCTTCCGAGGTGACGAACATTTCCACAGCCATCGTTCCGATGTACTCAAGACCTTCCGCCACGGATTCCCACAATTCGAGCGCTTGCTCCATGATGTCCGGGCCGACACGTGCAGGCGCGAAAGTCAGGTCCAGGATATGGTGCGCGTGCTGA
>CALDGV010000763.1 GCA_937941745.1 uncultured Prosthecobacter sp.
CAGGAGGCGGAAATCATCCGCAGTGCGCTGGAGCAGCACCTGGCCGCCTTCCGGTCCCGGCCCGAATCCGCCAGACAGGCCATCACCTACGGTGAATCCAAGCCGGATGAGAAGCTGGAAGCCGCAGAACTGGCCGCCTGGACCATGGTCTGCAACCTCCTGCTGAACCTCGACGAGATGGTGACCAGGGGCTGATCAGGCCGCGCGCAGGATGGCCTCGGCCACACGCATGCCATCCGCTGCAGCTGAAATGATGCCGCCCGCATAACCTGCGCCTTCCCCTCCGGGATAGAAGTGGCGGATGCCTTCACAAACCAGGGTCTGCGGATCACGCGGAATGCGCACCGGCGAGGAACTGCGGGTTTCTGCAGCCGTCAGCACGGCATCTTCCAGTCCGTAGCCAGGCAGTTTTTTCGCGATCTGAGGGATGGCCAGCTTCAGCGTGGCGATCACATACTCAGGGAGACATTCCCGCAGGTCAGTCCAGATCACGCCGGGCTCGTAACTAGGCTTGACGCTCCCGCCGGAAGTGGAGGCACGACCTGCCAGAAGATCCCCCAGGAGCTGGGCCGGGGCATGGTAGTTGCTGCCGCCAAGCTTGAAGGCCTGGCGCTCGATCTGGCGCTGAAACTCGATCCCGGCCAGCGGATGGTGTTCGCCGTAATCCGAGGGCTTCACATCCACCATGAAGCCGCTGTTCGCGTTCGCCTCGGCCCGCGCATAGCTGCTCATGCCGTTGGTGACGACCATGCCTGCCTCGGAGTTGGCCGCCACGACAAGCCCGCCAGGACACATGCAGAAGCTGTAGGCGGCGCGCCCCGTCGGGCAGTGCGCCACAAACTTGTAGGGGGCTGAGCCCAGCCGCGCGTGACCGGCCCATTTGCCATACAGCATCTCGTCAATGAAGCGCTGCGGATGCTCGATGCGCACACCGATGGAAAACGGCTTGGCTTCAAAGGGCACGCCTCGGCGATGCAGCATTTCAAAAGTATCCCGGCTGCTGTGTCCCACCGCAAACATGATGGGCGCGCCCTCCACGACGCTGCCATCGGCAAGCACGACAGCACGCATGACGCCCTTCTCAATCACCACATCGCTGACCCGGCTGCCGAAGCGCACCTCGCCACCGAGGGCAATGATCTCCTCACGGACATGGCGGACGACCTTGATGAGGCGGTCGGTGCCGATGTGTGGGCGGGCTTTGATCAAAATGTCCTCCGGTGCCCCTGCCGCCACCATCTCCCTCAGCAGCCAGGGGATGCGATGCTCGCGGTCCCGGATCTGCGTGTAGAGCTTGCCATCCGAGAACGTGCCTGCGCCACCTTCACCAAACTGCACGTTGGACTCCGGATTGAAGTCCCAGTTGCGCCGCCAGAAGCCGGTGACATCACGCGCGCGGTCTCCAGCAGCCTTCCCACGTTCCAGCAGGATCGGCTTTCGCCCCGCCCGGGCCAGCAGCAGCCCGGCAAACAAGCCGCAGGGCCCCGTTCCCACCACCACGGGACGGTCTGAAACCACATGGTCCGGCCTCGACTGAAACTCACGATAGGTTTCATCAGGGGCGGGAATCACCTGCGTGTCACCGGCGAGCTTTTGCAGCACTCGCGGCTCATCCTCCACCTCCGCCAGGAGGGTGAAACTGAAGGCCACATGCTGCCGTCGTGCATCAATCGCACGCTGCTTGATGCTGAAGCTTCGCAACTGACCAGCAGGGATCCCGAGCCGCTTCACCAATGCCTGAGGGAGGTCGGCCTCGGAGTGATCGACAGGAAGGGAAAGCTGGGAAATCTGCAGCATGGAGCGGAGGTGTTTAGGTCCGGTTGGCGGGCTGGGCAAGGGCACAGCGCCCTGGCGGCTAGCAGCTCTTTTCAGCCAGCAGGTCAGGGCGCATTCGCTGGGTGCGCTCCACAGACTGCCGGGCGCGCCATTCGGCGATTTTGGCATGATTGCCACCGAGCAGGACATCCGGCACCGCCATGCCGAGGAATTCAGCAGGCTTGGTGTACTGCGGCGCCTCGAGCAGGCCGGTCGGTCCAAAGGATTCCTCCACGGCACTCAACTCATCCCCCAGGACACCAGGAAGCAGCCTCACGATGGCATCCATCATCACCACAGCGGCGATGGCGCCATTGGTCAGCACATAATCTCCCAGGCTGAGTTCCTCATCCACCCAATGATCAATCACCCGCTGGTCCACCCCTTCATAGTGGCCTGAAATGAAGATCAGATGTTCCTCATTCCGCAGTCGCTGCGCCGTCGCCTGATCAAAACGCCTGCCCGCCGGAGAGGTGAGGATGACCCGGCTGCGCTCCGTGTGCACCTTTTCCAACGCGGCAAACAGCGGCTCGGGCCGCAACACCATGCCGGGACCGCCGCCACAGGGCGTGTCGTCCACCTGACGATGCCGTCCGAGGCCATACTCCCTCAAATCATGCATTCCAAGGGAAATGGCCCCCTTGTCCTGCGCTCGGCGCATGATGCTGGTGCCCATCGGAACAGTGACGAGCTCAGGGAATAAGGTGATGACATCCAGACGCACAGGCCTTGTATGCGAGCGATGCCCGGATGAAGCAAGGCGCAAGTGGCTGTGGCGGCAGCCTGTATCCAGGGTTGCGAAATAGCCCGTAGGCTATACTTGAACATTAAGAGGCGTTAAATCATCTCAGACCAACCGCCTCCGCAATTCATGAACCACCCTTCCCTGCCCCGGCTTCTCACTGCGATCTTGCTGGTCGCAGCGCCGTCGTCCCAGGCGCAGCAGGCGGTTTCAACCCTCGAACAAGTCAAGCCTTCGAGCGCCGGCCAGGACAGCATCGCGGCGAGCGCCGGAGAGTTCATCTCACGACCGGTGTTCTGGACGGAGGATCAGACTCCGGCGGACTTTCTGGAGATGGCCGGACGGCACACCCGGGCACGCTGGCGCACGCTCTACCGTCCACAGCCTCCGGTGCCGAGCACAGACCGCATGAAGACAGGCTTCACGCTCGGCAGCCTGCTGGGTGAAAGCTACCTGATCTGGGAGGCCGGAGATGCGCAGCAGTTCCGCAACAACAACCAGGACATCGTCTCCTACTGCCGCACCCTTGGCCTGGGAGAAAAAATGAGGCCCCGCCTGATGGCCCAGGCCAAAATGGCGGAGATGGATGAGTGGAAAGACCTGCGACAGGAAATTGTGGATGGGCATCAGGAGCTTCTGCGGCTGCTTCGCGAGCAGATGGATGAAGATCTCGCCGTGCTGGTGGACATCGGTGCCTGGATGCGGTCCTTGGAGATCGTCTCCAAGCTCGTGATCGAAACTCCCGAAGTGGACAAGCGCCACCTCTGCATCGGCTCGCCTGCACTTCTGGCGGAAATGCGGCAGGATTTCGCCAGTTTGAGCGATGTCACCCGCCGTTCCGCGCTGCTGCAGCCCCTGATCGAAGTCCTGACCGAGCTGGTGAAGACCTGGGGCAATCCGAAAGCAGGTGCCCCTACCCAGAGCATGGTGGCCCGCACCCATGAGCAGCTCCGCAATGTCATCGAAGAGCTGATGATGAACTGAGCGACTCCTGCTCAGGCTTCGGGAAGCAGGATCGGGATGCCGTCATCGATCCAAAACAGCCGCGAGCCGTCCTCACGTGCCAGCGCCTTCTGATCCGGCGGCAGGCCATGACGCGCCAGATCCTCCGCCGAGGCCCAGCGCAAAGGCTGGTGCGTGTCCGGGCAGCGCAGCAAGGGGAGACAATCGTTGATCCAGTCGAGGTTCATGAGGTCAGCGCACCTGCCCCTCTCCATCAATGAGGTATTTGTAGCTGCAGAGCTCTGCCAAGCCCATTGGACCACGGGCATGAAGCTTGTCGGTGCTGATGCCAATCTCCGCACCGAAACCGAACTCACCCCCATCATTGAAGCGGGTGCTGGCATTGTGCAGCACCACGGCGCTGTCCACTTCATGCATGAACTGCTCCGCTTCCGCCCGGTCGCAGGTGAGGATGCTGTCGGTGTGATGAGATCCGTAGCGGTTGATGTGTGCGACCGCCTCCGCGAGGGACGAAACGGTTTTGATCGCAAGAATCAGGTCGAGGTATTCTGCGGTCCAATCTTCTTCGGTGGCCGGTTTGGCGAGGCCGCCCAGATGAGCGAGCGCCACCGCATCCGCGCGCATTTCCACCTGCGCCTCCAGAAGGGCCTTGGCCAGCCTGGGATAGAACTCCGCTGCAATGTCCT
>CALDGV010000764.1 GCA_937941745.1 uncultured Prosthecobacter sp.
GAATGGAAGCCTGCGCCGCCGCGCTACCATCGCGGCTACGCCAAGCTTTTTGTTGAGCATGTCACCCAGGCCAACGAAGGCGCAGATTTCGATTTCCTCCAGCATGGTCCTGCCGTGCCGGAGCCGGAGATCTTTTAACGGTCGCCACCATAGAGCAGGAAGGCCTCGCGGCGGCTCCGAAAGGCCTCCGTTTCAGGTTGCCAGCCTTCCTGCAGCTTGCGCCAGTCTTGAGCATTTCGGAGCTGCTCCAGCAGCTTTGCGTGATTGAGCAGGGTGTTTACCTTGGCCAGCGCGAACGACTTGGGGTAAAGCCTTTGCAGGGTCGCTGCGATGGCCATCCCCGTCACGACGGGCCGCAGGCTCTCGCGATCTGTCACGATCAGGCGGACTCCTCCACAGTCTTCATCCTTGAAGACGCTGGCCCCGGGTTTGAAGCGCACGGGCAGGAAGCGCAGGCCGGGCAGCCCGAGCTTGTTCAGTTCATGCGCGAGCCGCAGATCATCCACATAGGGCGCTCCCAGCACCTGAAAGGGCGTGTCCGTGCCCCTGCCCACGCTGATGCTGAATTCCAGCAGGCCGATGCCGGGATAAAGCAGCGCTGCTTCCGGCGAGCGCATGTTGGGGGATGGATTCTGCCAGGGCAGGCCTGTCTGGTCGTAGGCCCATTCACGCTTCCAGCCTTCACAGCGGACAACCTCCAGCTCCGCACCGATCCGGCGCTCTGCATTCATCATCAGCGCTAGCTCACCGACCGTCATGCCGTGCCGGATGGGGATGGCATGTGTGGCCGTGAATTTTTCCTCATCCACGGCGGCGGGTCCTTCCACCTCCACCCCGCCGATGGGATTCACACGGTCGAGCACGATGAACTTCTTCCCATGCTTGGCCGCAGCCTCCAGGCACAGACGCAGGGTGGAGATGTAGGTGTAAAAGCGGCAGCCGATGTCCTGGATGTCAAAGACCAGGGCGTCCAGGTCCTGCATCTGCTCCGGCTTGGGAGATCGTGTCTCGCCATAGAGGCTGAAGACGGGCAGGCCAGTCTTCTTGTCCTTGGAATCCGTGATCTTCTCCTGGTCCAGCTCTCCGCGGATTCCGTGTTCGGGGCTGAAAAGTGCGCGCAGCTTCACGCCGTCAGCCTGGTGCAGGCGATCGATCGTGCTTTCACGCCGCGCATTGAGCCCGGTGTGATTGGTGATGAGCCCGACCTTCAGGCCCTTGAGCCTGGCAAAGCCTTCCCGTTCCAGCACATCAATGCCGTTGAGCACGGTCGGAACTTCGTTTTCGCCCCGTTGCGGCAGGGCATCCTTCACCGACTCAAAGTTGAAGCCAGGAATGCACTTGGCTGCGGCCGTTCCTACAAGTTCATAGAGGTCGCGAACGCTGCCTCCACCCTCCGGATGCAGCCGCGAACTGAGGAAGATGACAAAGCTGTCTGACGCGGGCTCGATCCACAGGCTCGTGCCTGTAAAGCCGGTGTGGCCGAAGGAGCCGATGGGAAACACCTCGCCGCGCGGTCGGCTGTAAGTCGAGTCAATGTCCCAGCCCAGCCCCCGGCGTTCAAAGACGGTGGCCGCTGTCTGCACACGCTGCATCTTTCCGACCGTCTCCGCCTTGAGCACACGTGCCCCGTCAAGTTCGCCATCGCGGAGGATCATGCGTGCATAGCGGGCGAGGTCCGCCGCCGTGGTGAAAAGCCCCGCATGCCCGGTCACGCCGCCCATGCGCCGTGAGGTGGGGTCATGAACGACCCCGCGCAGCATCTGCCCCAACTCATCGCGTTCTGTGGGTGCGATCCGCTTCTTCCAGTCTGCCGGCGGCACGAAGCGGGTTGAGGTCATCTTCAGCGGCTTGAAGATCATGTCCTGCGCGAACGCATCCAGCTTCCGCGCGCTCACACGTTGAACGATCTCGCCCAGTAGGATGAAATTGATGTCACTGTAGCGGAAGAAGCTTTCCGGCGGTGCATCAGGCACGCTGCTCGCGGCGCGGCGAATGCCTTCCGCATAGCCGGTCCAGGGCGGGTCTTTGGGAATGCCCGGCTTCAAGCCGGAGGTGTGCGTCAGCAGATGCCGCACCTGGATCGCCTCGCGCCCTTCACCGACAAATTCGGGCAGATAGCGGCTCACCCGAGCCTCGATGTCGATCTTGCCCTGGTCGGCCAGGATCATGATGCAGGGTGTGGTGGCGATCACCTTGGTCAGTGAAGCGGCATCGAAGATGGTGTCGGCGCTCATCTCCTCACGAACTGGCACCAACGCCCGGGCGCCCTTCACAAAAGTGTGCGACTGGCCTTGATGTTCCAGCCAGGCCACAGCTCCCGCCGGGTTCTTTTGGGCCACGGCTTTATCAATGAGCTGCTCCAAGGTCTTGAGCCCATCGGCATCAAAGGCGGACTGCGCAGCCAGGGAGGTCGTGACGAGCAGAAGACAGAGGGATTTCAGCATGCCGGCATGTTACGGGGCGGCCTTGCAGGCTGCCAAGCTTTCATGCATCCGAAGATGCCGGCACTGGTCCGCCAGTCTTGCGTTCAAACTCCCGCCAGAGCCGCTCGATGGCCTCCTCGGGGTCTTCGAGCATCATGCCTTCCTTGATCTTGCTGGCAAAGATGCCGAACGAAAAGGGGCTCACGACAGGCACGTTCACGAGATGCCATGCCAGGGAAGGTGCTCGCTCCAGGAATGCCATGGCGCGGGGCAGGTCGAGAAAGGTGTGTGTGCTTTCGCGGTAGGCCTGCACAAGCATCGGATGATCCGGTTCGTGCTGGCAGAGCACGCGGAAGAGGATCTCGGCATTCCAGCGCAGGCTTTTGAGGCGCTGTTCACGTCCGGGGCGGTTGCGTGGCACCATCAGTCCGGTCTGCGCCACACCGCGGAAGTTCCATTTCACGAGCTCACTCTGCTCCAGGGCGGCATGCATGTCGCTGGCGGCATCTCCCGTCTGGAAAAGCTCTTTCCAGGCCTCAAGCTCCAGGTCCTGAAAGCTCTTCACCGTCAGCAGGAAGCCGTAATCATCGATGGTGACCATCGTGTTGCCTCCGACGGCCTCCTTGAGCCGGTGGGAGATGATGCGGCTCAGGGCGTCATTCGCGCTGCGGCCGATCAGACTGTGGAAGAAAAAATGGACGAGGTTGGCATCGCTGCCTTCGCGGTCGTCCACGAAGCGCTCGATCAGGAAGGTGTCGTCGGTCGGGATGCGCGAGACCCGCAGCTGGTTGCGGCAGTGCCGCAGGATGGCTTCGGCGTTCGTCTGGGAGATTTCGTAGCGCTCCACAAGCCAGTCGGTGGTCTCGCAGGGTTCTTCCTTTTCCAGCCGCCTTGCCAGTTCGCTGCGCAGCAAGGCCACCTCGCGTGCGAGGCCGGAGGCCAGGGGCATCTTGTTGGCGTTCCAGGCAGGCACGGTGGGCAGCTTGCCAGCGGCATTCTCCACCTTCACCTCAGCGACTCCCGTTTCGACCAGCCGCACGGTGCGCCCGGCTAGGACGAAAATGTCTCCAAGCTTCAGGCGCTTCAGAAATCCCTCCTCGATCTGTCCCA
>CALDGV010000765.1 GCA_937941745.1 uncultured Prosthecobacter sp.
GCCGCGCCTGCCCCAGAGTTTGCCAAGCCAGCGGCCCTGCCTTCCCTGCTTTCGCAGGCAGCCCACCTGACACGGCGGCGTTGGACGCAGTGGCGCCGCACGCAGCGGGAGTGGCTGGAGCATCTGGCACTCTTCATGGCCTGTCCGATGATCGCCATGCTGCTCGTGGCGCCCAACACCGGCTACCTTTCCGAAATGTGGAGCAGCAATGACCTGCCGGAGGTGCTCTGGCCGGCGGCTTTCACCTGTCTGATGATCCTCTTTGTGCAGGTGCTGCTGATCCTCATGATCAGCCTGCGTCTTTCGGTGAAGGAGGTCGCCCGCGAACGGGTGCTTTTTGAGCGTGAACGCACGGCAGGCGTGAGCTCCGCAGCCTACCTGGCCTCCAAGCTGGCCTTCCTGATTCCGCTGATGATCGCCCATGGCGCAGCGCTGGTGTTGCTGGTGGTGCTCATGGGAGGACATCTGCCAGGCAATAACTGCCTGCGTCTTGGACTGCTTGTCCTTTCCGGGGTGGCCTTCAGCTGCCTCTGCCTGGGTCTTTCCGCCTGCAGCCGCAGCGCTGATCGCGCGCATGCCCATGCCTGGAAGCTGTGGGCGGCAAACGTGCTGCTTTCCGGAGCGCTGCTGGGCTTTCCCCGGCCTCTCGGCGCGGTCCTTCAGCCCTTTCTGACAGCTTACTACGGCTGGTCAGGCAGTGTGGACACCCTCACGGGGGTGATCGTCTTTGAGCCGATGACCAGGCTGGTGCGCACCTGGTTTGCCACACCTGCGGGGGCTGCGACCGCCCTGCTGATGCATGGTGTTGCGGGCATCGCCCTGGCGGCCTGGGGGCTCAAAAGACGCCGCTGAAGCCTCAGCTCCGCAGCCAGTCGAAAAAGGACTTCTTATCAGCCGCTGCCGGCTGAGCCACCTGGATCTCTGGAGCAGCCTGGGGGGCAGGTTCGACGGCCTGGGCCACCCTTTCGGAGATCGTTTGCGGCATCTGTTCAGACAGGAGGAAGGGTGAAATGAAGCTCTTCGTGAAGCCAGGCACAGCGGGCGGCGCAGGCTGCTCGGTCTGGATGAAATCGGGGGCCGGCATTTCGGCTCCAGTCTGCTCATCCAGGATCACGGGCAGGCAGATTTCATCGGGGATCTGGCCGACAGGTTCACTCGATGCCGGCTGTGGCATGAAGTGGAAGAGGTCGCTGGAGCTGGGAGTCTTTGCCTCGTCCCCTTCAGCCTCTTCATCCAGCAGCGGGGCCAGGGGTGGGAAGACCTGCATTTCAGGCATGGCAGGAGCCGGACGCAGGTTCAGCGGTTCTGCCGGGGGTTCTTCGCTCTCAGGCAGCGTCGGCAGCGGCTCTGTGGGAGGCAGGCTGCGCGGAAGCGATGGTGAAAGCGCGGCACGAAGGTCATCCCAGGCATCCGCGACCGGCGTTTCTGCACGTTCGGGCGCGGATGGGCAAGTTTCCGCACTGGTTGGGAGAGCTGGCAGAGGATCCGGCTCTGGCCGCACAGTTTCCTGCACGGGCTGCCTTTCAGGCCTCACCTCTGGCTGAGAGGGAGGCGGAGCATGGCGGCGTTTGTTCCACCAGGCCAGAGCCAGCCCGGCTGCCGTGAGCAAGACCGGACGACTGAGCCTTGAGGCCACAATCACTCCCGCCGCCGAGGCCAGGGCAATCTTGGCGTAGCCGGAGGAACGGGATGATGATGGAGCTTCAACAGGTTCCATGCACCCGGAGCGTATCCCAGGACGCCTCGGCCGTGCAACCCGAATGTCAGCGGCTTTGTGGCTGGCGCGAAGGAAGGCTTCTCGGGCCTGCGTTAAGGCTCGCCTCTTTTCCATGAAGCCTTTTCTTGCCGCCCTCCTCGCCTTCACGCTGGCTGCTCCCGCCCGTGACAAGACCCTCGACTTCTACTGGATTGATTCCGAGGGCGGCGGCTCCACGCTCATCGTTACGCCCGCAGGCGAATCGGTGCTCGTGGACACCGGGAATCCTGGGGGGCGCGATCCTCAGCGCATCCAGAAGGTCGCCACGGAGGTCGCCGGCCTCACCCGCATCGATCATGTCGTCATCACCCACTTTCATGCGGATCACTTTGGCGGGCTGGCGGAGCTGGCGGCCCTCATGCCTGTGGGAGCACTTTATGACAAGGGCCTGCCCGAAGGCAGTCCCGATGGCAAGCCGCAGGACATGCGTTGGACGCTGATGAGCCGCCCCTACCGTGATGCGAAGGTGGAGAAGCGGGTCACCCTGGCGGCGGGAGATGAGATCCCCCTCAAGCAGGTTGAAGGCAGCCCGAAGCTGACCCTGCGCTGCCTGGGCGCGAATCAGAAATTCATCCCCGCCCCTGCGGGAGCGCCGCTGAATCCACTGAACGGCAGCGTCCCTGCCAAGGCGGCCGATCCGAGCGACAACGCCAACAGCGTGGTCCTGGTGCTGGATTTTGGCGGTTTCCGCTTCTTTGATGGGGGAGACCTGACTTGGAACGCTGAGGAAAAGCTGGTCTCCCCGGTCAATCTGGTCGGCACCGTGGATCTCTACCAGGTGAACCATCACGGTCTGGACGTGAGCAACAATCCGCTGCTCGTCCGCAGCCTCTCCCCCACGGTTTCGGTGATGAACAACGGCCCGCGCAAGGGCACCAGCAAGTCTGCCATGGAGGCGCTGAGGTCCGTGGCCACCCTCCAGGCCATGTATCAGGTGCATGAAAACGTGCGGGATGACCGCGAAAACACGCCGGACAAGAGCATGATCGCCAATCTGGGAGATCCGGCCAGCGCCGCAGCCACGGGCGGCGAGCACGGCGACCCCGCTGCAGGCTGCAAGGCACACCACATCCACTGCTCCGTGAGCGCGGATGCCAAGGCCTACACGGTCCGCGTGCCTTCGAGCGGCCATGCCAGAACCTTTCAGACGCGGGCCAAGTAGGCCGGTCTAAGACCGCCAAGCTTCGCTCAAGGGCCTTCCAGGGGCAGCACGGGCTCCTTCCGGCGGTGGTTCCACTGCTCCAGCCAGCCCCAGCTCAGGTAGCTGAGGATGTAGGACAGCGGGGAGAGCACCGCACCGAGCACCACGCCTCCGAAAAGCATCACCGGCGCATGTTCCTTCAGCGCCAGCCAGAGTCCGGCCACATCCCCGGGCAGCTTGTCGGGAAAAGGTGTCGTCGGCACCTCGGTGAGGAAGGCCAGCGCCCATTTTCCGACCGCATATTCCAGAGGCACGAGGCCGGCGATGGTCACCGGATTGCTCAGCCAGCACATGACGAGGGCGATGGGGATGTTCACCCGGAAAATGGCCGCCAGGATGGTGGCCGAGGGCATCTGGATCGGCAGCAGCTGCAGGGTGATGAAGCTGCCGATGGCCATGCCGCCGGCAAACGTGTGCTTGGTGGGCTTCCACACCCGCTTGTTCAGGAAGTGGAGGGCGAACCAGCGCATGATGCCGCTCTGCTTCAGCTTCCTCGGATGCTTGAGAAAGCGGATCGTTTTGAAGACTGTGCGGCGGAAATGGCCCCGTACGAAATTGAGCATGGTGGCGGGGGAATCAGTGGCCGTTCATGGCTGCCATGACAAGCAGCAGCACGCCCAGGGCGATGCGATACCAGGCGAACCCGGTGAAGGTGTGGCTTTGAACAAAGCGGATGAGCCATTTCACCACCACGAAGGCCGACAAGGCGGAGACCAGCGTGCCCAGGCCCACGAGGCCCCAGTTTTGCTGCATGGCCTCACCGTCTGCGAAGGCGGAAACGATCTTCAGGCCTCCGGCGGACATGAGCGTCGGGATGCCGAGGAGGAAGGAAAACTCCGTCGCCGCAGGTCGTGCGATGCCAAAGGCCATCGCCATCAGGATGCTGGCCCCGGAGCGCGAGGTGCCGGGGAAGACGGCCGCCAGGAGCTGCGCCACCGCCACGGCCACCACCACGGTCCAGGTGATTTGCGCCAGGCCTTCCTTGCCGCGGTAGTGCCTTTCCAGGGCGAGAATGATGAACCCGCCAATGAGTGTCGCCCAGGCGACGGGCTGGATGCTTTCGGGAAGCTCGATGTCCAGCTTCTTGATCACAAGCCCGCCAAGGGCTGTGAGCAGGAAGGCGGTGCCGAGCTTTTGGAGGTAGTCCTGCGTCGCCGGATCGCCCAGGCTGGTGGCCAGCTGCCGCACGCGCTGCATGAACACCGCCAGCACCGCCACCACGGCCCCGCTCTGGATCACCACGTCGAACAGGTCACCCTGCTTTGGCAGCCAGCCCAGGTTCTGCGGGATCAGCAGGTGCCCGGTGGATGAGATGGGCAGGAACTCCGTGACGCCTTCGATGATTCCAAGGATGATGACAGCGAGCCAGTCGGGCATGAGGGCGGGGAAAAAGGGCGAAAATCGGTCAGTTCGAGCGAACCTTCGGGCGGACGGCGTTGAATGCAAGCCTGCGGACGGACAAGCCAGACGTTTTGACGAACCTGTTGTCAGAATCGCGCGCCACTGCGTATCTTTCCCGCCACGAGACCTCTTCTCCACCCTATGCGTCCACGCCTTCTCCTCCCGTTTCTCGCCCTGCTATCTGGAGCGGCCCTGCCGACCACCCGTGCCCAGGAGCAGGGCGCGGCCAGCACCGCCATCGATCTGAGTTCTGGAGAGTGGGAGGGCGTGGTGAACATCGATGTCTCCGTGCTTTTCCCGGATTTCCGTGAGCCTTGGAATGCCGGCCAGCCCTCTGGCGGCAGCGGCACCGGCTTTCTGATCGGCAAAAACCGCTTCCTGACGAATGCACACGTCATCAGCAACGCCACGAAGATCGTCATCCGCACCTCGAACGATCCGCGGCCCCATCCTGCGCGTGTGGTGCATGTCGCGCATGACTGCGACCTCGCTCTGATCGAGGCGGAAGACGGTACGCCTTTTGAAGGCATGAAGCCTCTGACCTTCGGCGGCATTCCCAAGCTGAACACCGAGGTCATTGCCGTCGGCTACCCGATCGGCGGCGAGCGCATCTCCGTCACCCGCGGCGTGGTTTCGCGCATCGACTTCAACACCTACAGCCACAGCGAGGTGGACTCCCATCTGGCGATTCAGGTCGATGCGGCCATCAACCCCGGCAACTCCGGCGGTCCCGTGCTCCAGGAAGGCAAGGTCGTCGGCGTGGCCTTCCAGGGCTACAGCGGTCGTGTGGCGCAGAACGTCGGCTACATGATTCCGGTGCCGGTCATCCAGCGCTTCCTCAAGGATGTGGAGGACGGCAAGTATGATCATTATGTTGATCTCGCCATCAGCGACTTCCCCATCGAAAACAGCGCGCAGAAAAAGGCGCTCGGCATCGGTGAGGACGGCGTCGGCGTCATGGTGGCCGAGGTGGAGCCCGCAGGCAGCGCGGGCGGTGCCCTGCAGCGTGGGGATGTGCTCCTCGCCCTCGACGGCAATCCGGTGCTCAACAACGGCCTGCTTCGCTTTGACGGCGAGCTCATGGACATGAGCGAGGTGGTGGAGCGCAAGTTCGCCGGCGACAAGCTGAAGGTGTCCTTCCTCCGGGAAGGCAGGAAGATGGAAAAGGAGATCGAGCTGACCCGCTTCGTTCCCTACGTGAAGCTCGGCAGCCAGTACAACCAGCGTCCGCGCTACATCGTCTATGCCGGCCTCGTCTTCCAGCCCATGGACCGCAACCTTGTGGATGCCCATCAGGTGCGTGACAGCACGGCCAACTACCTCTTTGACAACTATCTGACGGACAAGCTGTACGTTGATCGTCCCGAGCCGGTGATGCTCACCACGGTGCTCAGTGATGAGGTGAACGCCTATCTGGCACCCTATGCGCAGAGTGTGGTGGATGAGATCAACGGCGTGAAGATCCGGAGCCTGCAGGATGTGGCGGATGCCCTCCAGAAGGAAGACGTGAAGAAGGATTTCGTGGTCATCAAACTCCTGGAGAAAGGCCGCCCGCTCGTGCTGAAACGCGATCTCGCCGAAACCGCGCATCCACGCATCATGAAAACCTACGGCATCCCTGAGGACAAATACCTGGGCAACGAATGATCCCCAGCCCGGCACCTGAAACCATCTTCCGCTCCTTCCTCATGAAGCTCTTTCTGACCGCCCTCTGCCTGGTCTTCCTCATCCACCCCGCCCTGCTGGCGCAGAATACGGCGCCTAAGCCAAGCCCCCTGCTTCCTCTCCAGCGCAGCCAGCAGGCCGCCGTGCCGGTGATCAATGCCAGCTCGCTGCTCAAGGTCAACGTCACCTACCAGAACTACAACCTGCAGATCCCCTGGCAGAAGGAGAGCGCCGGAGGCCGGCGTGGCCTGGGCATCGTGCTGAAGGACAACCGCGTGCTCGTCACCGCCCAGATGGTGGCGGATTCCACCTACATTGAGTTCGAACTGCCCGAAAGCGGTCACAAGCTGCCCGCCAAGGTGGTCGCAGTCGATTACGAGGCCAACCTCGCCCTGCTGGCGCCTCATTCCCCTGCAAAGGAGAAGGAGTTCTTCGCCGGCATCACCCCTGTCGAGGTGGACACCTCCGCCCGCATTGGTGACACGCTTGCCGTCTGGCAGAGTGGTCGTGTGGGTGATCTGATCGTGACTCCCATGCGCATCAGCAAGGTGATGACGCAGGGCTACTTCGTCGAAAATGCCGCCTTCCTGGTTTACGAGGCCACCGGCATCATCCGCAGTGAGTCGAACAGCTTCACCCTGCCCATCGTCAAGGGCGGCAAGCTCGCCGCACTGCTGCTGCGTTACGATTCCAAAAACCAGGTCGCCACACTGCTCCCGGCCCCGATCATCGACCACTTCCTCAAGGACGTGGCTGACGGCAAGTACGACGGCTTTCCTTCCCTCGGCATCGAGTTCCAGATCACCCAGGATGAGCAGTTCCGGGAGTATCTCGGCCTCAAGGGCGGAGCTCCGGGAGTCTTCATCAGCAAGGTCATGAAGGGCGGCAGCGCCGATCAGGCAGGCATGAAGCCGGGTGACATCATGGTGGCCATCAATGGCCACGCGATCGATGCCCGCGGCGACTACCAGGACCCGCAGTATGGGGCTGTCAGCGCCAGCCATCTGGTGCGCGGACGCGGTTTTGTCGGAGAAGACGTCGAGATCAAAGTCCTGCGTGAAGGCAAGGAAGTCGCCCTCAAGGGCAAGCTCACCCGCAAGCAGCCCGACGACTACCTCGTGCGCCCTTACCTGTTCGACAAAGGCCCCAAATACGTCCTCAGCGGCGGCGTGCTCTTTCAGGAGCTGACCAGCGCCTATCTGGGTGCTTTTGGCAGCGAGCAGCGCGGTGGCGCCATCCTCCGCCTTCAGCGCATCGCCGCCCAGCCGGAGGATTTTGAAAAGGACGGGCGCAAGAAGGTCGTCTTCATCGGGGCCATCCTGCCTACGCCCAGCACCCAGGGCTATGAGCGCATGAGCGGCCAGGTGGTGCTGGACGTGAATGGCCGGAAGATCACAGAGCTGGCCGATGTCGCCACGGCGCTGAAGGAGCCCAAGGATGGCCTGCACATCATCAAACTGCGTGAGTTCCCCTACATTTTGCACCTCGATGCCCTGCGGGTGGAACGCGACAACATGCAGCTCCTGAGCGGAGCCTTCCGCGTCAGCGAACTGCAGCGCCTCGACTGAGCGGCCGGCTGGTAGAATCAGCCACCCTGCAGGGTGGCTGGTGCCCATGCCCACCTGCGGTTGGACCCCTTGGAACGAAGGGCAGATTTTGAAAAAGACCCTTCGCGGAGCCTCTCGCAGTAGTCATCACGAGCGGTTTCGGCCTAGAAGCCGTCACCCCGGACCACCGTGCCTACCTTCCCAGGAGGTTTGAGCTAGTCTGTGCTCCCACTGCACGGCTCTCGTTTTCACCCTCAACTTCTTCTCAAAGGTAGTTTTCAGGATGGAAATTATAAAATTTAGCCTTCAATGGCAGATTAAATTTTGAAAATTATATTCAATATGTTTAAATTTAGTCAGCCATGAACCTTCAGCCACTTCCAGAACTGCCTGTGATGATGGACCCGCCGCTTGTGGAAATGCAGCAGCGGCTCATCAGCCTCCGCCGTTCTTTGGAGCAGGCCTGCCAGGATTTGGACGCTCAACTGGCCGCTCTCGGAGTGCCATTTTCAACCGAACCGACCTCCGTTCCAGCGGCCCCGCATCTTAATGCCTCCCGGTCGCAGGCCTCCTCCCCTGCCCTGACCGGCCCGGCCGCCTCCACACAGCGCCTGTTTGAGGCGGCTCCTTCTGCCACCCAGGTCCTCCGTCAGGGCAGCCTGCCTCCGGAGCCTCAAATCCTCCAAGTCACTCCTGTGGCGGACCTCCACCCCAATTTGGAGCAGGCCACCCTTGAGGAGCTCAATCAAGCTCTGTCGGCCGCTTTTGCCCAGATCGCGGACAAGCGTCTGTGGTGATGCCAGGTTCACCCCTGAAACGGCCAGGGTGAATCCGTGGGCCATCGAAGTGTTGCCGCTGCGGACTCCGCCCGCTAGACTGCGCGCCGAATTCCCCCCTTTTAATCATGGCACGCCGTGCTCAATCCGGGCTCAAGCCCGCGCATCTCATCGCCATTGTGGCTGTTCTCACCGGAGTCATTGGCGGCGGCTATTCCCTGCTGCACCGCGGCACGGATCCGATGACAGGCCTCACCTCCCTGAGCACGGAGGAATACCTCGAAAGCTCCAACGCCCTCTCCGGCAACACTTACAAGGTGGAAGGTACCATCGACAACCGCCTCGACTCCTGGAAGAGCAGCGACCGCCTGTTTTCTGTGCAGGTGAGCGAGGGAGGCAGCTTCGTGCCCGTGCTCGTGCCCTCCAGCCTGGAGGCCAACATCCAGCGCGGTCAGCGCTACGTTTTCAAGGTTCGTGTGCTGGAAAACGGCCTGCTCGAAGTGATGGAACTCCTCAAAGCCTGATCCTGCCATGAAAACTCCCCGGCTTTTGATCTGCCTCAGCCATTTTAGCGCCGCCCTGGCCGGTGCCCAGGTGCTCCCTTCGCCGGGAGCCCCGGCTCAGAACTCCACACCGCCGCCGGCGAATGCCCATCCTTCTTCCTCGGGTTCTGGCAGCGGCCAGTCCTCGCAGAACAACTCCATGATCGGCGGCGTGCTGCCCAGCCCGGACACCGGGAACGAGATGGTCACCTGGGATGGCAAGACCTGGCAGATGAACAACAACCGCCTCGTGCGCTCGAAGTTCGAAATCTACCTGGCCACCCCCGAGGCCAACGGTGCGGAAGATCAGGCCTACCGTGACATCATCGCCCAGATCATCCTGCTCCTCGCACCGACTCGGAAAGGGGGCCCGGATGTCTCCTCCGCCTTCGCCCTGCTGCCAGAGGCGGGCGCCTTCAAGATTGATGCCGGCCTCTGCAACACGATGGCCAACGGCGTTTATGATGTCTGGCTGGCCCAGCGGAAGGTGAACAACCTGCGCGCCGCCAATGAGGCCATGAACAAGCGCCGCCGCCAGCTCGAATGGAACAACGAGGTCGCCATGGGCAGCTCGGAGCTTTCCCCGCAGGCCGGCGGCTCCAACGGCGCCAAGGGCAATGCCGCGGGCAACGCCCAGAAGCAGTCCACCACCATGAGCATCGGCCGCGTCTCCGGCTACATCAAGGACATGGCCGAGCTGGAGGCCCGCAAGAAGCTCAACGAAACCGCCATCGGCCTCAGCGAAGTCACCAGCAAGGTGCAGTTCCAGGCGCTGATCCTCCAGATGTTCCTCCAGCGCCGCTTTGAGCACGCCCTCATCGCCTGCCGCCTCTATCCCCACATGTTCAGGGATGGCGACAGCGTCCTCCAACTGGATGACAATTCCGACCTCAAGAAGGCCTTTTCCGCCGGTCTTGGCGTGCCGCCGACGGTCAGCCTGATCGACAGCCTCTCCTCCGAGGCCATCCGCGGCGTGGATGAGGCGGTGGTCGCCTTCGAGCAGCTCGTGCTCCGCCAGGACTATCAGAGCGCCAGCAACCGCCTCATGGAGGCCTTTGCCATCGGCGAATACCTGCCGCGTATCCGCCGCCTGCCCATGTCGGAGAAGCTCAAGATCCTCGACTATGTGCGCGATGGGAACCAGCTCGTGAACGCCCTGGAGATGAAGGATTTCACCCTCGCCGAGGAGCTGGTGACGAAGATGCGCACCCACTCGAAGGACTTCGACTTCTCGAAGCCCCAGGCCGCCATCGAAACCGCCCGCGCCTTGGCCGACATGCGCCTCACCGCCGCCAAGGCCGCGATCCTGAAGGGCGACCAGGCCACCTATGCTTCGGAGATGAAGGGCGCCGCTGAACTCTGGCCCACCAACCCAAAGCTGCGCAGCCTCTCGGAGATGGTCGGTCAGAACAGCGATGTGCAGGCCCAGGCACTGCTCGATCTCGACCGCCTGCTTAGCCAGCGTGCCTTCCGCCAGATCTTCAATGAGCAGGGCCGCTTCCTTGCCGCCTCCATCAACGATCCTGCCCGCCAGGAGCAGATCAAAAAGGTCATCGCTGATGTCACGGAGGTCACCATGGTCGTGAAGATGGCGGAGGAGCAGAGCAAGACCGGCAATGCCATCGGCGCCTGGGAGGCGGTGGAGCGTGTGTACAGCCGCTTTCCGGAGGATCCTGAGGTCACCCGCATGCGCTCCGAGCTCAGCGTGAAGGCCAGCGAGTTCGTCAGCGCCATCGAGAAGGCCAAGCAGCACGAACAGCGGAAGCAGTCCGGCTCGGCGCTCGGCTGGTATCTCAAGGCCCGCTACCTCTATCCGCCCAGTGACTTCGCCAAGACCGGCATCGACCGTGTCGTGACCCGCCTGAAGGAAGAAGACGCACCGCCTGCCGCCACGGCACCAGGCTTCAGCACCACGGCTCCCTGAGCCCGTGCTAGCACGCGGTTCCTGCATCCGTCGAGCCTTGACTGCTTGACCAATTCTTGACGCTCTTGACGGTGCCCGCTCATGTCCGACGCCGCCACCACCCCGATGATGAAGCAATACCTCGCCATGCGGCGGGAGCTTCCGGAGGATGTGCTGCTGTTTTTCCGCCTTGGGGACTTTTATGAGCTGTTCTTCGAGGACGCGAAGGTCGCCTCGCCCATCCTGA
>CALDGV010000766.1 GCA_937941745.1 uncultured Prosthecobacter sp.
CCTCGATGTGAAGGAGCCGGGGGACATGAAGAATCTGCAGCGTCATGCACTCTGCCTCGACAAGGCCACGGGCAGGATCCTGTGGAACCACGAGATCGTGACCGACCTGCCGAACAAGCCCTACACCGGCACCTACATCACCACCCACGGCTACGCTTCCAGTTCGGCGGTCACAGATGGCAAGGGCGTGTTCTTCTTCATGGCCAACGCCGGCGTATTTGCCTACACCCTGGATGGCAAGCCGGTCTGGAACGTCAGCGTCGGCGAAAAGGCGCATGACTGGGGTGTCGGCTCCTCGCCCATCCTTTATGGCGACCTGCTGATTGTGAACGCCGCGCTGGAAAGCAACCAGCTCATCGCCCTCGACCGCAAGACCGGCCAGACCGTGTGGAGCGCCACCGGCTTCCCCGCCTCCTGGAACACGCCCACCCTCGTGAAGGTGGACGGGCACGACGAGCTCGTGCTGAACGCCAGCGGCAAGCTGCGCGCCTTCGATCCGCTGACAGGCAAGGAGCTGTGGAGCTGCAGCAGCATCAAGGCGGCTGAGCTGTGCCCGAGCATGGTGGCCCATGACGGCGTCATCTTTGTCATCGGCCATCCAGGCGGGCAAAGCCAGGCGGTGAAGGCCGGCGGCAAGGGCGATGTCAGCGCCACGCACCTGCTCTGGCAGGCCCAGAAGGGCAGCAATGTCGGCTCGCCCGTGTACAAGGACGGCCACCTCTACTTCATCAACGACTCACGCGGCATCGCCACCTGCCTCGATGCCAAAACCGGTGCCGTGGTCTATGAACAGCCGCTTGCCCAGCGGCCGAAGCGCGACCGCTTCTACGCCACGCCGCTCCTGGCTGGGGACCGCCTCTACTGTGTCGGCCGCGAGACAGGCACCTACGTCATCGCCGCCAGGCCGGAGTTCGAGCTGCTGGCCACCAATGTCATCGCCGATGACAGCAGCATCACCAACGCCAGCCCCGCCGTCAGCGATGGCCGTATCTTCCTGCGGTCCAACCGCTACGCCTACTGCTTCGGCAGCAAGTAGGCGGGCGGCCTTCAGGCCAGGATGCCCGCCGCCACCTCGCCGCCCACGTTGGTGAGGCGGAAGTTCCTCCCGCCGTAGTTGTAGGTCAGCCGGGTGTGGTCGAGGCCCAGGAGGTGCAGGATCGTCGCGTGCCAGTCGTGGATGTGCATGCGGTCCGCCACGGCGCGGTAGCCGATCTCATCGGTGGAGCCGTAGCGCAGGCCGCCATTCACGCCGCCGCCGGCCATCCAGATGGAATAGCCCTTGTGGTTGTGATCGCGGCCATCGCCGCTCTGCGCATAGGGCGTGCGGCCAAACTCACCGGCCCACACGACGAGCGTGTCCTTCAGCATGCCGCGCGCCTTGAGGTCGGTCAAAAGCGCCGCGATGGGCTGGTCAGTGGCGGCGCAGCAGGTGACGAGCTGCTCACGCAGGCGGTTGTGGTGATCCCACTGCACGGGCGAGGCGATCTCGATGAAGCGCACGCCCGCCTCCGCCAGACGCCGTGCCAGCAGACACTGACGGGCAAACTGATCCTTCCCCTGCCCGATCCCATAGAGCTTCAGCGTCGCCTCGCTCTCGCCGCGCAGGTCGAGCACCTCCGGCACCTCGCTCTGCATGCGGAAGGCCAGCTCAAAGGACTCGATCATGCCCTCGATCTCCGGGTGCGCGCCATCGCGCTCCATCTTGCGCTCATTGAGCCCGCGGATGAGGTCGATCTGGGCCCGCTGCAGCTCCCGCGGCACCTTCGCGTTCGCGATGTTCTTCATGGGCGGGCCTGGGGCCACATCCTTTTTCAGCAGGGCGGCATACAGGTCGGGAAGCTGCGAGCCGCCGATCTTCGTGCCCTGGCAGATGGCCGGCAAAAACGCGCTGCCGTAGTTCTGCGCCCCGCCATTGTCCGCCGGGGGATTCAGCGTGATGAAGCCGGGCAGGTTCTCGTTCTCCGTGCCCAGGCCGTAGAGCGTCCAGGCCCCCACCGAGGGCCGCACAAACTGGAAGCTGCCCGTGTGCATCTGCACGAAGGCCTGCGCATGGTTCGGCAGGTCCGTGTGCATCGAGTTGATGATGCACAGCTCGTCCGCGTGCCTGGCCAGGTGCGGGTAAAGGGTCGTCATCCACTGGCCCGACTGCCCGAACTGCCTCATCTCATGCACCGGGGCATACAGCTTGGCTCCGGCGGAGTCGCCGCCCAGGCTGGCCGCCTTGCCATCGCGCTGCGCCAGCTCCGGCTTGTAGTCAAAGAGGTCCACGTGCGAAGGCCCCCCGCGCATCGTCAGGAAGATCACCCGCTTGGCCCGCGCGGCAAAGTGCGGTGCCCGGGTCATCAGCCCGCCACCGGCCTGCGCCAGGGCGGAAAAGGCCAGCCAGCCGATGCCGGAGGAGGCCGTGGTCAGCAGGTGACGGCGCGAGAATGGAGGCGTCTTCATGGCTTCGTGGCGGCAGCCAGCCCCGGATCATCCAGGTCGAGGCGGTAGAGGATCTGGTTGTAGTCGTAGCGCGGCGTGGGGGCCGCATGCCTGGCAAACTCCTTCGTGTAGGTGCCTTCAAAGAAGAGCACGGGCGAACCTGCGGGCGTGAACTCGGGGTGCAGGCGTGGGTTGTAGAAGGTGTAGTTCTCATGGGTCAGCACCTTCACCGCCGTGCCCCAGGGGCCCGTCGGGTCCTTCGCCTCGGCATACCACAGTTCGCCAAAGACCGAGGGCTCGCCGAACTTCTCCATGAAGACCGTCACCCAGCGGCGGCGATGCTCGTTCCAGGCGATCGAGCCGCTGTGCGGCGTCACCTTCCCACCCTGGGCGGTCGGCAGCGTCTCCTGCGGCTTCAGCACCTCCCAGGTCTTCTCATCCTTCCAGGCCTCCAGGGTAGCCGGGCAGCGCAGCACCGGCAGCGGATTGCCGAAGAGCACCCACTCCCTGCCCTGCGCATCCTTCCAGAAGGCAGGCTGCCCCTCCGGCATGGGCGGCGGCTTTCGAGCTTTGTCGGACTGCGTCCAAAGCACGCGCAGCAGGTCAAACTGGCGGGCCGGCTCATTCCACACGCACAAACCGGTCTCATAGGCGTCCATCGGCGGCTTGATCTTCACGTAGCTGCCCACCAGGTGCGGCGTGCCGTCCTTGTCAGGCAGGCTCACGTAGCCGGAGACCCAGGTGGGGCCCTGGCCGGGCATCTTGGCCACGCCGCGCTGCCGGCCCTTGTCGTCCGTGAAGTAGTCGAAGGTCAGCTTCAACGGCGGCTCCAGGGAGGCCAGCGGATTCACCGCCGTGGTGGCGCTGCTCATGTCAAAGAGGCCCAGCGGGTAGTTCGGCATGTTGGTGTCCCCCCAGGCCCAGAAGAGCCTGCCCCGGTGCACGGCGTTCTGCACGCTGTCGCAGCCGTGGATGCCGCTGTCCTTCCAGTCCAGGTGCTCGCCCAGCTTCTGGCTCTCGGCATACAGGCCCGCGCCGGTCAGGCGGCCGATGCGCTTCGCCACGATGCTCCGCGCCACTTCCACCCGCAGCGTCCGGCCCGGCTCCGGAGTGAGCCGGAAACCGCGGTAGCCAAAGCCATCCTTCGGCGCCTCGTAGCCATGGCCGATGACGCTGAACCACGTCGCCCGCCCCATCAGCTCTGGGGCATCCATCGCGATCAGGCCGGCATTGTCGCTGATGAAGCTCAGCTGGTGCGTCGTGCGCAGCTCCACCAGCGGCACCGGCCAGCCGGTGCCCTTCTCCACCACCTCGATGCGGCAGGGTTTCAGGGGCTCGGCCCGCGCCAGCGGGGCGGCCAGGGCGAGCAGCAGGCAAAGGATCGCGGGGGGATTCATGGCTGGGTCAGTCAACGAAACGGAACTCGGCGCTGGCCAGCAGGGACTGGCAGAAGGCGGTCAGCACCTGGGTGGCATCACCGCCCGGGGCGGTGCGCAGAAAGGCTTCGGCCAGCGCCGCCTCGCGGGCATCCGGACGGCGGTTGAAGCAGAGCTCAAAGGCGCGCTCCACGCGGTTCGGCCCCGGGCCGATGCGCCCCGCCAGCGCTGCCGCCATCTCCTGCACAAAGGGGCCGTTCAGCAGGTAGAGCGCCTGCAGCGGCACGTTCGTCACATCGCGGTCACCCGTCACCAGGCTCGGGTTGGCCAGGTCAAACTGCTCCAGCACATCCGGCAGGTGGTCGCGGATCACCGGCAGGTAAATCGAGCGCCGGTGGGAGCCGTCGAGGTCCTTGGGCAGCTTGTCATTGAAGCCGATGAGCGACACCGACTGCCCCTCCAGCTCCGCCACCAGCGATCCAGGCCGCCTCGTCGTGTCCAGCAGGCCCGATACAGCCAGCATCGAGTCGCGGATCACCTCCGCATCCAGCCGCCGCGGGTTGGCGTGCGCCAGCAGCCGGTTGTCCGGGTCCACACTGGGCTGGCCTCCGGAGCCCTCCGGGGCGCGCACCGGCTGGCTCGACCGGCGATACGTTTCCGACATCACCATCTCCTTGAGGATGCGCTTCACCGACCACCCGCCCTCCATGAAGCGCAGCGCCAGGTAGTCGAGCAGTTCGGGGTGGCTCGGCGCCTCGCCGGTGCTGCCAAAGTCATCCATCGTCCGCACCAGCCCCTTGCCGAAAAGGTGCCGCCAGAGGCGGTTCACCATCACACGGGCCGTCAGCGGGTTCTGGCGGCTGGTCAGCCAGCGCGCCAGCTCCAGGCGGCCGCTCTGATCCTTCGGCACCCCCAGCCCGCTGGCGTAAAGCGCCGGGAAGCGGCGCGGGATCACCTCGCGCGGCTGCGCCAGCTCGCCGCGCTCATAGAGCGGGGAGTCCACCACCTGGGCATCCTTCACCCCCATGCACAGCGGCAGCGGGCGGCCCTGCTCATCCACGGCCTCCAGCGCCCCCTCCACTCCGCCGCGGGTCCAGAGGATGCGCAGCGAGTTGCCGAGCAGCTTGTTGAACTCGCCGCTGAGGTCGCGCTTCTCCGCCTGAGCCTTGGCGATGTAGTCCTTCTGGGCCTGCTCCTCGGCGTTCAGTCTCGCCAGGTCCGCGCGCAGCTGCTTCACCCGTGCCGGCGGCAGCGCCCTGCCCGCGATCGTCTGCCCCGGCAGCTCCGGCAGGCGGATGAGGTGGCCGTGGTTGTTGTTCTCGGAGTCGATCCAGTTCCCGTAGAAGGTCTGCGTGCTCTTGAAGATGCCCACCAGCCCGTAGTAGTCCTCCATGCTGAAGGGATCGGTCTTGTGGTCATGGCAGCGGGCGCAGGCGATGCTGCTGGCCAGCACGGCGCGGGTCACGGTGTCCAGCTGCTCATCCGCCACATCGGCGGCAAACTGCGCCTTGTTCTGCTCATTCAGGCCCTTGGCGCCCAGGGCCAGGAAGCCGGTGGCCACCAGCAGCCGGGCACGCTCCGCCTCATCCTTCGCGGGCAGCAGGTCCCCCGCCACCTGCTCCTGGATGAAGCGGTCATAGGGCACGTCGGCGTTCACCGCATCAATCACGTAGTCCCGGTAGCGCCAGGCATGGGGGAAGGTCAGGTTCGACTCCCGGCCGTTCGATTCCGCGTAGCGCGCCACATCCAGCCAGTGGCGGCCCCAGCGTTCGCCAAAGCGCGGGCTCTGCAGCAGCGCATCCACCTGCTTCTCATAGTCCGCCGG
>CALDGV010000767.1 GCA_937941745.1 uncultured Prosthecobacter sp.
TTCAGCTCACCCATGAGGCTGATATAATCATAAATATTCATCACTTCCTTGCCATTGAGCTTGATGATGATGTCACCGCCCTTCACACCCTCCTTGGCGGCCGGGCCGATGGGCGAAACGCCGCTGAGCTTCACACCTTTGACATCGCCTTGGGCATAGTCGGGGATGGTGCCCAGGTAGGCCCGCAGTCCTCCACGCGAGCCCTGGTTCTTCGGGGCTTCCATGGCCACGTAGTCAGGGTTCGAGTCCGCCGTGGCAATGCCGCGGGCAATGAGTCCCATGAGCTTCGCAATCTTTGCCGCATTCTCGTAGTCGATCTTCTCGGCCGTATCGCTCGGCAGGTGGTAGTCCGCATGGCTGCCCGTGAAGGCGTTCAACGTGGGAATGCCGCGCAGATAAAAAGTGGTGCTGTCTGTGGGCAGGTGGGCGTCGTTCTGAGTCGTGATGGGAAGACCGATGGGCGCATTGCGCTTCTCGATTTCCTTGGCCCACCAGGAACTGGAGCCGACCCCCTGCAGGACCAAGGTTTTCTGGAAGCGACCGATCATGTCCATGTTCAGGCAGGCTGCGAACATGCCGGTGAGCTTGCCATTCGGATCTCCCCGGAACATCTTCGCCAGGGATTCGACGAAGTGATTGCTGCCTAGCAACCCGAGTTCCTCGCCGCTCCAGGCGGCAAAGATGACATCGCGGGTCAGCTTGATCTTCCCCTGCTTTTTCTGGTCCGCGAGATACTGGGCGATCTCGATGACGCCCGCCACACCGCTGGCGTTGTCGTCAGCACCGTGGTGGATCTTGTTCAGGTCGTCTCCCCTGGCCCGGGAGTTGCCACCGCCCTTGCTGCCCAGGTGGTCGATGTGCGCGCAGACAATGAGCGGCGCCACATGCGGGTCCGGCTTGTCCTTGGCAGGCAGGACTCCGAGCACGTTGCGCCCGGTCTTCTTCTCCTGCCGGATGTCAATCCGGGCCGTCAGCTTCAGATCACCACACTCGAAGCCGCCCATCAGGTCGCCAGTGTCGAGCTTGTCCTGGAGTTCCTTCAGCGTCTTGCCCGTAGGTTTCAACATTTGGTTCGCCACGGCGTCCGTGACGCTGATCGCGGCAATGCCCGAAGTGGCCAGCGAGGCATCAAAGCTCATCTGCACCATCTGATCCACGACCTTGCTGTTCGGTCCGGAGACGATGATCAGGCCACGTGCTCCCTTCTGGCGGGCCACGAGCGCCTTGTGACGGAGGCTGGCATAGCGGGTGAGGTCGTCGCGACGCTCCTTGCTCATGCCTTCCGGCAGGTAGCGGAAGACAAGCACCCATTTGTCCTTCACATCCAGATGGGCATAGCTGCTGTAGGTCTCCAGCTTCTTGCCATCGCTGCCAGTGGCCTCTTCAGGCGTCTCCACGCCGTAACCGGCGAAGACGATGGGCGCGGCCTTCACCTCACCGAGCTGGCTGAAGGAAAGCGGACGCCAGTCGCGGTCCACCGTAAGCGCTTGATCCTGGAGGGTCAGGGCATTGCCATCCCCCAGGGCCACACCGGCGGTGAACTCAAAAGGCTCAAACCAGCCCTCGTCGCCATACTCCTGAAGGCCGACCGACTTGAAGACATCCGCGACATACTGCGTGGCCAGCTTTTCACCTTCAGTGCCAGTCAGACGGCCTTCGAGCGCATCGCTCGCCAGGAAGGTCACATGCTGGCGCATGTCCGCTGGATTGATGTCCGCCTGGGTCAGCGCGACGTCAGGGGCCTTCACCGCCTTGCCAGCCGCCTTCGCCACCATGCCGATGCCGAGTGCGGCACGCGCATGATCATGATCCCAGTCCGCCATGAAGATCTGGCTCTGCCCATTCGCCGTGCGTCCGGTGGTCCAGGCCAGCTTTTTGCCGTCCGGCGTGAAGACAGGCAGGCCGTCAAAGCCGTCGGTGGTGGTGACGCGGACCGGTGCCTTCTCCCCTTTCGCATCCACGATGTAGAGCTCGAAGTTGGCGAAGCCGTTGAGGTTGGTGGTGAAGATCAGGTAGTCTCCACTGGGGTGAAAGTAGGGTGCCCAGCTCATCGCACCCAGCTTGGTCAGCTGGCGCTGGTCGCTGCCATCAATGTTCATGCTCCAGACCTCGGCCACATCACCTTTCGGGGTGAAGCGCCGCCAGCAGATGCGCCTGCCATCCGCGCTGAAGAAAGGCCCGCCATCATAGCCGGGCACGTCGGTGAGCTGCTTCACGTTCGAGCCATCCGCATCTGAGATGTAGAGGTCCATGAAGTACTGCTTGTCGATCTTCAGACGCTCCTGGTCCTCCGGGGAAAGCGGCTTCTCATAGGCCGCACGGTTGCTGGCAAAGACAAGCTTCGTGCCATCAGGCGACCAGCCGCCCTCGGCATCGTAACCGCGCTTGTTTGTCAGGTTCTTCAGCGACTTGTCAGCCAGCGTGTACTCCCAGATCTCGTAGTTCTCATCGTAGTCCCAGGAATACTTTCGCACGCGACTGGTCTCGCGGTCCTTGTATTCAGCCTCCTGGAGTTCCTTCGACTTCGGGTCCGTGTGCGTGCTGGCAAAGAGGATGCGCTTCCCATCGGGGTGGATCCAGGCGCAGGTCGTCTTGCCCATGCCGGGAGAGACGCGCTCCTGGTCTCCGGTTTCCAGATCCATGAGGTAGATCTGGTAGAAGGGGTTTCCCGGCTCGCGCTCGGACTGGAAGACCATCTTCGATCCATCTGCGCTGAAGTAGCCCTCGCCGGCACGGCGGCCTTCAAAGGTGAGCTGGCGGATGTTCGTCAGAAAGTTCGACTCCGTCTGGGCGGTGGCGGTCAGCGCAGCGGAAAGGCAGAGAAGAAGGTGGGGGCGCATGGTCGGGGGAGTGGACAAGGATACGAATCTCCAGGGCTCTTGCAGTCAGCTTACTCGGCGGATTCATCCCGGCCCGCCGGGCGGACTTCGCCGCCCTTCACGCCCGTCAGGGCATCTCCCAGCTGGGTGCGGAAAGGCTCCGCCAGCTTTTTCAGCCGCTCCACGACCTCCGGATTCGCCGCGCTTACATCCTTCGACTCCGCCGGGTCCTCCTGAAGATGGTACAGCGCCAGCTCCTGCTGCGCGACCTTGTAGCCATGGCGGCTGGCGATGCCCGCAATGCCACTCTGCGTGATGGCCACCGGCTTCATGTTCTCCCAGTTCGAAGGCTTGCCATCACGGCCCGGCACGTCATGCGGTGTGATGTAGGGGTGCGCAAAATGCAGCTTCCAGGGTCCGCTACGCACCGCCTGCAGTTCGTTGCCTGCATAGAAGGCGATGGCTTCATGGGGCGACTTCGCCCCCTCCTTGCCCAGCAAAAGATCTCCCACATCCTTCCCATCAATCTTGTTGGGGGAAGGCGGGGCGCCCAGCCACTGGGTGAAGGTGGGCAGCAGGTCCATCTCCGTCAGCGGCTCATCACACACCCGGCCGGACGGCACCTTGCCAGGCCAGCGGGCGATGAAGGGCACGCGCACACCACCTTCATAGGAGGTCAGCTTCCCTTCCCTCAGCGGTTGGGCGCTGCCTGCGTGGTTGCCGTAACTGAGGAAGGGACCGTTGTCCGAAAAGAACAGCACCAGGGTCTTTTCTGCGATGCCTGCCTGCTGCAAGGCCGCCAGGATCATGCCCACACTCCAGTCCAGTTCCTCCACCACATCGGCATAGAGGCCATGCGGTGATTTCCCCTTGAAGCGGTCCGATGCAAAAATGGGCACGTGCGGCATGATGTGGGGCACATAGAGAAAAAAGGGGCGCTGCTCATGCCGCCGGATGAAGCTCACGGCTTTCTCCGTGATGCGACGGGTGAACTGGCTTTGATCAGGATCGGTCTCGATGACCTTCGCATCCTCATACAGCGGCAGCGGCGGCATCTCCGAAGCCAGGCTCGGATGATACTTGCTGTTGTCGTTGGAATACGGAATGCCCCAGAACTCATCAAAACCGTGCTTCAACGGCGAGAACATGGCCGTCGTGCCCAGGTGCCACTTGCCCAGCGCTCCGCAGACGTA
>CALDGV010000768.1 GCA_937941745.1 uncultured Prosthecobacter sp.
GGCATAATCCATCACATCCAGCACGTCACAGAAGGCGGGATGCTGGATGCTCGCCGTCTTCGTGCGCCAGCGATGGCCGAACGAATGAATCACCAGCCCCATCCGGCGTCCTGCCAGGGCCGGCAGCAGCACCTGCGGCACCGCCAGCCAGGAACTGGCGAACGTGACGAAGCGGCGGCGTGTCATGAAGGCATTTTTTCTGGTTTGTCCGGACTCGTCAATCCAGGAACAGGCTCCTTCTTGCATTCCCGGGCCCGCCGCGCCACACAGGGCGGTGTCAGCATCCCCAGCTCCCGATCCGCAGGGCTACGACTTCCGTCGTGGCGCGGGCTGGATGCTGCTCTCCCTGGCCGGATTTGCCGGCATGGCCCTGCTGGTGAAGCATCTGGGCAGCACCCGTGCCGTCAGCCCCTGGTGGTCCCTGCTCTTCCGGGCCATCGTGGGCATCGTGGTCGTGGCGGTGATCTATGGTCCCCACGGCAATGTCAGCTTCAAGCGGGCGGCGACGGGCAGGCTGCTGGTCTCCCGCGGCGTGCTGGGCGCCTTTGGCACCGCCGCCTACTACCTCACCCTGCCCGTGCTGGGTGCCGGCAAGGCCACGCTCATCGGCAACACCTGGTCCATCTGGGCAGCCCTGCTGGCCGTGCCGATGCTGGGGGAAAAGCTGACCTGGCGCAAGCTGGCTGGCATGATCCTCGCCATCACCGGCATCGCCCTGATCACAGAAATGGAGCGCGGCGGTGCGGCGCACCTCGGCTACCATGAGCTCATCGCCATCGGCGGCGCCCTGGTGGCGGCCTGCGTGGTCGTGGTGATCCGGCAGCTGACCCGCACAGAGACCAGCGGCACCATCTTCGCCAGCCAGTGCCTCTATGCCGCCGCACTGGCCCTGCCCTTCTGCCTCTCCCAAACCCTGCCCGGCTGGATGGATGCCGCCCTGCTCACCCTCGCCGCGCTGCTCGCCTCCTGCGGTCAGCTGGGCATGACGGAGGGCTTCCGCTTCCTGCCCGTCAGCGTCGGCGGCGCGTTTCAGATGCTGCTGCCGCTGCTCATCACCCTCAGCGGCTGCCTGCTCTTTGGCGAAAGCTTCACCCTCATGCAGAGCCTCGGCGCAGCCTTGATCCTGGCGGGCTGCCATGGAGCCATGATGCCTGGGAAGAGCGGGCGCTGAGGCTCAGGGCTTCTCAAAGCGCTTCCGCAGCTCCGTGAAATAGCGCCGCACCTGCTCCCGACGTGAAGGCGGCAGCACCGCCTCGTCCAAGGCCGCCTCCTCGGCCGCCAGGGCCTCTGCGGCGATCTGCGATGCCGTGCGGCTCGCGCCCTCCTGGCGGGCTCCACCCTCCACGCTGCGCACGCTGGACTGGCCCTCGTTGTTCTGCTGCGCGGCCACCACGCTTTGCTGGGCCGATTTCTGCGCGCCGGTCGGCGCCGCATTCAGGTCCGCCTTCCCCACGCCCGGATCCCGGCCTCCGGGCATCGCCATCGCGATCCCCTGCCCCGGCTCGGAATTCGCGCCCGGAGGTCCCAGAAGCAGTGCATCCGGCTTCTGCCCCGGTTTCTGCCCCGGAATGGGTGCCAGCAGCATCGGCTGCCCCTCCTTGGGCGCCTGCCCCTGCTGGCCCGGCTGCGGCATCATCATGCGTTGCGGCTGGCCCGTGCCCGGCACCGGGTTCTGCTGCATCATCTGCGACTGCGGCTGGCCCATCTGGCCCAGGCCTGGAGGTTGAAGCTGCGGCTGCCCCTGCTGACCAGCCTGCGGGGCCTGGGCCTGGCCCACCTGCGGAGCCTGCCCGGGTGACTGCGGAGCCTGCGCCCCCTGCTGCCCAGCGGCAGCCATTTGCTGCATCGAGCCCGCCTGATTTTGTCCGCTGATGCTGCTGCCCGCATCGCGCAGCTGCTGGGCCAGCTTCTGCAGCTCCTGCTGCGCCTGATCCCGGCGCGCCTGATCCCGCATCTTCTCCGCCAACCGCTCAAACTCCCCTCCCGCCTCCGCAGGCCGGGCCTGCTGCATCTGCCGCGCCGCCCCCACCACATGCTGGCCCACCGCCCGGGTCAGGTCCTCCTTCTCCGCGCTCTTCTCATGATCCTTCAGCGTCTCATTCAGCCGCTCCCGGGCATCCTGGGTCAGCTGGGGGGACTTCAGCTGCTCGGCCAGCGCCTCCGCCGCCTGCGCCGTCTGGCCCGCGTTCTTCGCCGCCACTGCATCCCCGAGGTCCGCCGTGTCCGCATGTTCACGCAGCGACTGGATCAGCTTGTCCGAGGCCCAGGTGTCCTTGTCCGCCCCCAGGCGCTCCGCCAGCTTCTCCGCCTCCCGCGCCCGCCGCTCCAGGTCCGACATCACCTCGCGCGCATCCTTGCCGCCCGCCTGCTCCAGGTTCTCGGCCGTCTGCTTCAGACCCTGCTTTAGCTGCTCCAGTGCCGCCTGCTCCTGCGCATCCAGGCCCTCGAGCTGCTTCTTTTCCCAAGCCGTCTGCGCCAGCTTCTGGGCCTCCAGCCTCGCCGCAGCCTCCATCGCCTCGTCCAGCATCAGACGCTCCGGCTCCGGGTGCACCACCGACGTCAGAAAAAGCCCGGCCAGCGCCAGCACCGGCGGCAGCCATAGCCAGCCATGCGGCCGCAGCGGCAGGTCCCGCGCCAGGCTTCGGGCCGCCTCCGGCAAAAGCGCGCGCTGCGCCTCCACATGCGCCTTCTGCGCCTCCGTCAGGATGGGCTGCTGCTCAAACCACC
Source organism: uncultured Prosthecobacter sp. (assembly GCA_937941745.1). Taxonomy (GTDB): domain Bacteria; phylum Verrucomicrobiota; class Verrucomicrobiia; order Verrucomicrobiales; family Verrucomicrobiaceae; genus Prosthecobacter. The sequence continues at coordinate 2,728 of CALDGV010000768.1, forward strand.
ACGCCGAGGCAAAGGCCTCCCGGCGGCCCGCCGCCTCATCCCACAGCGCCAGCACACTGTAGCCGCCCGGCCTGCGCCAGAGCAGCCCCACCAGCGGAGCCGCCAGCCACACGGCCAGCACCGCCCAGGCGAGAAAAGCCAGAGAGCCGCGGCCCGTCATCAGCGCGGCCAGCGCCAGCACCGCGATGCCTCCGGCAGCCGCCCCAAGCCCACGCCCCAGGCCCGCCAGCCACCGCCTCAGCGCCACACGCCGCGCCACCCGCCGGGCAATCGGCGCAAAAGTCGCTTCGGGGGCATCGCTCATCGCCTCATTGTGCTCAGGCCCGCCCCCGGATGCGAGCGTGAAGTGCGGCTTTTTAGCTCGTCCCCAGGCTTCACCGAGTGGCCGAGCCTCTGTATGGCGTGCCGGATGCAGCGATGTCGATAAACGCAGGCAGTTCCCTGCGCCGCATGGCTAGGGGTTGCCGGATCGGGTCCAGTGCCAGCGCTGGCAGTGAGGGCAGCGTTCATACCGGGTGAAACCGAAATTGATGGCCAGCAGCGGTGCATCGTAGTCTCCGGTCTGCCGGCTGGGGCAGCCGGTAGATCACCGCTCCACAGCCGATGGCGGCAAGAACAGTGGTGAAAAGGGCGGCGAGATAGATTCCCTGCGTTTCAAACAACGCGAAGCCTAACCAGTTGAAGAGTACACACCCTGAGCGTCTTTTCTGCCACCTGGAGAGGCCAGCCAAAGAGGGTGAAAGGCGGTACCGACGGTTGCATGAGGTGGTTTTAGGCTGCGAGGAGCGAATCCGGCAATCAAAAAGGCTCCATCATGCCCGGCATTGAACTCCGAGGCGATGCAGACCAGGGCGCGATAGCGGAAAAAAGCAGTTACAAGCCCCTGCGGAGGCTGCTTTCCGACTCCCGCCGGGTGGCCTGACGGGCTTTTTAAGCGCACTCTGATGAATCCATCCGCCGGGGACAGCCGCATATCCCGCTGAACTCCATGCTGAACGTCAACGACCTCCTCGCCAAAGACCTCCTGCCCGATGCGGTGATCCGCTTTGGCATCCGCCAACGACTGGCCGCGACGCTGAAAAGGCATCGCAAGCCGGACATCGAGTCGCAGAAGGCGGCGCTGATGCAGCACATCGCCGGCCTGAAGGCCGGACCGGTGGCCATCGCCACGGCGGAGGCGAATGAGCAGCACTACGAGGTGCCGACGCGCTTTTACCAGCTCTGCCTGGGCAGGCACCTGAAGTACAGCAGCGGCTACTGGCCGGAGGCGACGACTACCTTTGAT
>CALDGV010000769.1 GCA_937941745.1 uncultured Prosthecobacter sp.
GAATATCACTGATGAAAGCAATGGGCGGTGGCATGCCATACCATCGCCCATCCTGACCGTGTTGGCCAATCAAACTACTTGGCCGGCAGCACCTGCACGGCGTCGAGGTGCACATTGCCTTTAGCACCCTCGGTGCGGAAAATGACGGCAGCCTCTTCGCCTGCGTTGAATTTGAAGGTGCCCAGTGTTTCAGCGCCGTTGGGCCCGCTTGCGGGCTTGGATTGATTGATGGTCACCGTCTTTTCACCCTCAGCGCTCATGATGGTGACAGGGGCGGACTTGGCGCGGTTTTCGTGAGGCTGATAGTAGATCACGACGCGGTAGCTGCCGCTTTCTTTGACGGCAAAGCTGAAGCGCGCACTCGCACCTTTGGCACTGCCGTAGCTGTAGTGGTCCCCTACAAAGGGCTTGAGGCCTTCGCCCTTGCTCCAGGGGCCTGTGAGCTCAGCATCCTCGTCATCAATGACAATGCCCTCGAGCTTCTTCGGATCAATGCTGTCGCTGACGATCTCAGGAAGCTTTTTGGCGTTCGCAGGCAGGTAGAGGGCGGCCTCCAGGCTGTCGCGGCGCATCGCACCGGGCTGGCTCATGAGATCCTTCAGGATGTCGAGATACTGCTCATACACGCCGCGCGGACTGGTGTGGTGGCGGACGCAGATCCAGGCTGCCTTGCCGACGACCTCACCCATCATGCCGCAGGTGCGCATCACACGGGTGGAGCCCAGGGAGTTGCGGTCCACGCTGATGGTGCGGCCTGCCATGAAGAGGTTGCCGATGTCCTTGGAGTAGAAGCAGCGGTAGGGCACCGGGTAGCCGTTTTTGCGGTCGGTGTGTTTGCCAAACTCGGCACGGCTGATGAAGGGATTGTCAGGGAACTTCACGGCATACTGCTCTTTCGGGTAATGCAGGTCCTGGTCCCACGTGGTGGGCACGCAGCCATCGGGATGGATGATGCCCTTCACCATGTCCTCTCCATTCAGGATCATGTCGCCGACGATGCGGCGGCTTTCGCGAGGGCCGCCGATGTAGGCCAGCCACTGCATGTCATAGGGCGCATATTTGTCACCTCCCTTGGTTTTGAGGGCACTGACAGCGCCATAGACAGCGCGGAAGTTGTGGTCGCGGATGAGTTCCAGATCCTTGATGGGGTGCTTGTCGAAGCCGCTTTCCCAGAACCATTCTCCGTGGAGGTATTCCTCCATGTTGGGCGTGGGCGTGTAGCCGAGGTCGTAGCCGGTCATGTTGGACTTGTTCTTCACTCCCACGGGCTCCATCGAGCGCGGTTCGGGGAAATCGCTCAGTTCCAGTGGCAATGCCCACGGTGTGGCAGGCCAGGACACGGGCTTCTCATGCTTTTTGAGCACCCACATGTTGCTCATGCCCATGCGGCCTTTCTCCTCCATCATGAACTCCGCGCCTGCCAGCGCGCCCACACTGCCGTGACCGGTGCAGTCCACGAAGAACTTGCCCACGAAGCGGGTTTCCTTGCCGCTCTTGGTGTCGAGACCGACTACGCTACGGATGTTTTTGCCTGCCAGTTCGACGCCATAAACATGGGTGTTCAGGAAGAGGTCGATGCTCTTCTCCGCCTTCACGACTTCCTCCTTCAGCCTGTCATTGAACTCTGCAGGATCCGCTGCCGGGCTGTTGCTGGCACGATCGGCAAATTCCTCGACGATCTCACCCAGGTGCGGATAGAGGCCGCGGCGGGTGCCGCCCATCGCCCAGACCTGGATTTCGCTGGAACCGTTGCCGCCCAGGACGGGGCGGTTCTGGATGAAGGCCACCTTCAGGGCCTGGCGTGCGCCTGAAATCGCCGCTCCCATGCCGGAGTAACCTCCCCCGACCACCACAAGATCATACTCCTTGGTCTCTGGAGCCTTCTCGGGCAGACCGAGCACCTTGCGGCGCAGTTGGTTGGTCGCGGCGAGGTCATTGGGCGGCGTGAAGCCTTCCTCGCTGCTCAGCAAGATGGCATCCACGCGGCCATCAAAGCCGGTCAGGTCATGCAGCGCGATTTTCGCCTTGCCATCGATCTTCACGGATCCTGCCTTTTCCCATAGCCAGTCCTTGCCTTCCGTGCCCAGCACCTTCTCCAGCTTGCTGCCATTGATGCTGACCTGGAATTTTCCCGGTGCGTCGGCAGTCACACCAAAAGGGGCCACCCAGTTTTTCGTGCGCACCCAGACGCTGTAGCTGCCGGCGGGAGCCTGGACCTCTGTCTCGGCATCCTTCACCGTCTTGCCCATGCCATGAGCCATGAGGTAGGGCGAGCCCATGATGTCGATGAACTGGGTGTCGAGCACCCATCCGCCGTGATTGGCGAAGGATTCCGCTTCGATCCACACCTGCTCCGCCTGGGCGGAGAGGCTGAAGGCGAGCGCGCTGAGGCAGAGGGAGAGTCGTTTCATGGCACGAGGACGTGGTTTGGTGGTGGAGGGCGATGCTAAACGCAGGCAGCGGGGAAAAACAATCACCGTTGGAAGGTTACAGTAAACTCCTGAAAGGCCTGGATTCCTGCGGGTCCGGCCCTCCCTGTCCAAAGCTGCGCATGCGGGCCAAGCCACCCTGCTTGCCATCATGTACAACCCCCGCTAGGTTCAGGGAATGAAGTTTTGTTCTCTCGCGTGTTTTTGCCTGCCAGCAGTCCTGCTGGCACAGAGCACGATCCCACCCGTTCCACCTGCGGTGCCGGCTCCTGCGGGGGTGCCAGGTTCCGAGCCGGCTCCTGCGCTCGACCAGTTGAGCCCGCTTGGGGTGCGTCCTGACTGGTCTGAGCTGGAGGCCTATGCTGGCTCGATGACCCGGGAAGAGTTCGAGAAGGCCTGGAACGGCCTCTATGCTGAGCAGAACGCCCTGCCTCCTCCCTTTGAGATCACCGCCGAAGGCTTGGTGGTGCGGACTGGCCAGGAGGCGAAGCCCGTGCTGAAGATCGCCTTCCGGCAGGCCAATGAGTCTGCAGCGCCTTCCGGACCAGCGAAGTGGCGCCGTGCGCAGGAGCTTTCGCCTCTGAAGGGGCGGCCCGTGCTCAGTGACCTGCACATTGCGATTGACCCCGGGCACATTGGCGGCGCCTGGGCTGCCATGGAGGAGCGTCAGCTGGTCGTTGGACCCGACATGATTCGTGAAGGCGAGCTTTCACTGCTGACGGCGAGGGTGCTGCAGGACCGTTTGAAGGCCCTCGGAGCCGTGGTGAGCCTTGTGCGTGAGAGCCATGACCCGGTGACCTTGAAACGCCCTGCGGACTTCGTGAACGACGCCCGCAAGCTGCTTGCTGAGTCAGGCTTCCCGAACGCCAAGGCGACCTATGAAGGACTGACTGGTGATGCCAAGCTTCTGACGGTGCAGTGGCAGAGTGAAAAGCTTTTCTACCGCGTGAGTGAAATTCACGCCCGGGGCCAGCGGGTGAACGAGCAAATCCGGCCCGACCTGGTGCTCTGCCTGCACTTCAATGCGGAACCCTGGGGAGATCCCAGCGTGCCCCAGTTTTCACCCAAGAATCACCTGCACCTCCTGGTCAACGGCTGCTATTCCAACGCCGAACTGCTGCAGCAGGATGTCCGTTTCGAGATGCTGGCGCGCTTGTTTGGCCGGGTGCATGAGGAGGAAATCCCTCTGGCTGAAGCTGTCGCCGAAGGCATGGCGCAGAGCACGGGCCTGCCTGCCTACATCTACACCACGCCCAATGCCCGGCGAGCTGGCAGCAATCCGTATGTTTATGCACGAAACCTGCTGGCTAACCGCCTTTACCGCTGCCCGGTGATCTACCTTGAGCCTTACGTCATGAACCATGAAGAAACCTTCCGCCGTCTGGCCGCCGGTCACTACCTTGGCCGCACGCTCATCGGTGGAAAGCTCGTCTCCAGCGCCATTGAGGACTATGTGCGCGGCATCGTGGCAGGCCTGACCCGCTACTATCAAACCCAGCGCAGCGGCTCATGAAGGTGCTTCTCATCGGCTGCGGCTTTGTCGGCGAGCGCACGGCGGACCTTCTTCACGCCCAGGGGCATGAAGTGGTCGGTGTCACTCATTCTCCCGCTTCAGCAGAGCGTTTGAGCGCCGCCAAGCCCTGGCGTGTGATGTCCTGTGATGTTGCCTCGGAAGCATCGGTCATTTCCCTGCGGGCGGCGACGGGTCCGGTGGATGCCTTCATTCATTGCGCCAGTTCAGGAAAGGGCGGCGCGGAGATGTACCAGGCCGTCTATGTGAACGGCATGAGGCACCTGCTTTCAGCCTATCCAGAAGCGTGGCCCCTGTACACCAGCAGCACCAGCGTCTATCCGCAGACGGATGGCAGCACGGTGGATGAAGACACGCTGGCCGAGCCTGATCGCGAGACGGGCCGGCTGCTGCGAGCCGCTGAAAATCTGGCGCTGGGAAGAAACGGCACGGTGACGAGGCTGGCTGGCATCTATGGTCCGGGCCGCTCCTTTGTGCTGAAGAACCTGCTCGAGGGTAAAAGCGGCATCGAAGTGGCCGACGGGGCTCCGGAAGGCCGGCTGCTGAATCAGATTCATGCGGACGATGCCGCTGCGGCGATTGCTCATCTCGTTACCGGCAGGCATCCCGGCATCTTCAACGTGGTGGATGATGCTCAGATGACCCAGAAAAGCTGTCTGGAACGTCTGGCGGACCTCTTCAGCGTCCCAGTGCCAGGGGTCAAGCCTCCGGACCCTCTGCGCAAGCGAGGCTGGAGCCACAAGCATGTCTCGAATGCCCGGCTGCGTGCCACGGGGTGGGTGCCCCAGTATCCCAGCTACTTTGATGCGCTCAGCCATGATCCGCAGCTGGCTTCTTCGATCCTGGGTCTTGTGGCCCAGGCTGGAGACGTGCCGCTGCCGCGGGCAGAGAATGTGGTGCTCATTGGTCTCATGGGCAGTGGCAAGTCCACAGTCGGACGCCTCGTCGCACGCAGGCTCGGCTTTACCTTTGCCGATACGGATCACATGATCGTCAACCGTGCCGGTTGCAGCATTCCGGAGATCTTTGCTCGTGAAGGCGAGGCTGGCTTCCGCCAGCGTGAGAGCGCCGTTCTGCGCGAGCTGCTGGGCAGCAAGCATCATATCATCGCCACAGGCGGAGGCATCATCACCCAGCCGGTGAACCTGCCGCTGCTGAGGCATCTCGGATTCATCACCTGGCTGGAAGCCGGCACGGATCTGCTGGTGCGGCGCACCTCATCCAACAACGACCGTCCTCTGCTGCGTGGTGAAGAACCTCCCCGGGTAAAGCTGGAGCGTCTCATTCAGGAGCGTGGGCCAATCTACAAGTCGCTCGCCGACCTGCGTGTGCAGACGGACGACCTGACCCAGGAGGAGAGTGCCTATGGCGTCGCGGAAAGTGCCCGCATCTTCTTCTCAAGGCAGGCTTGAGGCAGGTTCATCTGCCGCTGCGTTTCTCTGCCGCCACCAGTTCGAGGACTTTCAAGGTCTCGCGGACATTCGTCTCCAGGTCCAGCGGCAGCCGGCTGGGCACCGGGCGGCAGCCAGGGCGGGCGCGCCAGTGCCGGATGGCACCTTCCAGAGCCTGCTCATCGGAGGGGTCCTGCAGCACTTGGCCGTTGATGCCTTCTTCGATCAGCTCTCCCGCTCCATTGCAGGCGCTGGTGATGACGGGAAGTCCACTGGCGAGCGCCTCGGCGATCACATTGGCGCAGGGTTCATAGATAGGCAGGAAGGTCATCAGATCTGCGGCGGCATAGGCATGCTCCACCTCCTTCATCGGACCCGCCAGGATGACATTGGATGGTGGGCTGGCGAGGTGGCCTTTGCCGACCACCAGCAACTTCACCCGCGGCTCAATGATCTGCCAACGGCGCATCAGGTGGACCAGAAAATGCAGCCCCTTGCGTTCCCAGCCAGATCCGACAAACAGCAGCACGAAGTCATCCTCGGAAAACCCGAAACGTGCCCGCGTGGCGGCGCGGTCACCGCGCTGGAAACGGGCGGTTTCGACACCGTTGCGCACCAGATGGATGCGCTCCGCGGGGAAGGGGAACCGGGCCAGGATCTCCCGGCGCACCATGTCTGAGTTCACGATGATGTGCCTGGTGTTCGCCGGATCCAGGGTGCGGGCTTCCAGGGCCTTCATGTTGGCATGAAAGGCCCCCATGCCGACAAAGGGCCGCCGCCACCAGGAGGCAAATTTCCGCCGTTGTTCCAGCCAGACGGCGTGAACGCCGTCTCCGGCCCGATAAACGTCCTGGCGGACCGTCCGCTCCAGGCTGAAGACGAGGTCATGGTCGGTGCCTTTCAGCTGCCGGGCCAGGTTTTCGGCGAAAAGCACCGGCCGCACGGCACGCCGTGCCTTGACCGGCACCTCATGCACCGTGACTCCCGCCGCTGCGCCCTCCCAGCGCTCGGTGTAGAGGTGAATCTCATGACCTGCATTCACGAGGGCTCCAAGCAGGCGCTGGAGATAAAGCTCGGCACCGCCGACGGAGGCGAACTGGCGGCGGATGAGGGCGAGCTTCATGGGAAATCAGGATCGGGACGCTTCAGAAAGGAGTTCAAGCCATGAAATCCCCTCGTGGAAAAGCTGAAAATGCCTCCAGTGAAGGCACTAGCTTGCAGGCTGGGCCGCTTTGATGGCCTCCAGCTCCTCCCAGCGGGCATAAAGGCGCGTGACTTCGGCCTTGGCGGCCTCCAGTTCAGCCATCAGCGCCGGGGCCTCGGCACTGCGGTTGATGTAAAAGCCCGGATCGTTCAGTGTGCCGTCCAGGCTCTGCACTTTTTCCTCCGCGGCCAGGATGTCGGCCTCGATGGTTTCCAGCTCGCGGGCTTCTTTGAAGCTCAGCTTGCGCGGCTTGGGCTTCGAGCCGCTGGCTGCGGTTGTTTTGACCGGTTCGGCGGTGCTCCAGGCTTTTTCCCGCAGCTCGCGTTCACGGCGCTTTTCCAGGTAATAGCTGTAATTGCCCTGCTGCACGTGCACACCTGCCTCTTCAAAGGCGATGATCTGATCGCAGACACGGTCGAGGAAGTAGCGGTCGTGGCTGACGACGATGACGGTGCCGTCAAAGTCACTCAGCGCCTCTTCGAGGATGCGCAGGCTCTGGAGGTCCAGGTCGTTCGTCGGCTCATCGAGCACGATGACGTTGCCGCCACGCTTCAGCACCTTTGCCAGCATCAGGCGTGCCCGCTCACCGCCGGAGAGCCGGTCCACCCGCTCGTTGCTGCGCTCATCCTGAAACAGGAATCGGCGCAGGTAGGCCCGGGCGCTGAGCTTTTGATTCCCGAAAAAGACGGTCTCGTCCTGGTCCGCCACCTCGGCCAGAACGGTTCCCGTGCCATTGAGCTGCATGCGGGCCTGGTCGATGTAGTTGAAGACGACTTTTTTGCCCACGGTGGCCTTGCCTTCCTCGGGCTCTCGCTGGCCCATGCAAATGCGCAGCAGCGTGGTCTTGCCGGCCCCGTTCCGGCCGACGATGCCGGTGCACTGTCCAGGCTTCAGCGTGACGTTCAAATGACGGAAAAGCCAGCGCTCCTGTCCGGCTTCATCGGTCACATGCGCTCCGACATCCTCCAGTTCGACAGCGATGTTTCCGAGGTCCGGCGCAGGTGGCAGCAGGAGGTCCATCTCCCGCTCTTCGGGAGGAGCCTCCATGCCTTCGATCTTGTAAAACGTCTCCAGCCGGTGCCGTGACTTGGTTGTGCGCGCCTTCACTCCGGCGCGGACCCATTCCAGCTCGGTGCGCAGGAAGCGCTGGCGCCTCCGCTCGGTCTGCTCGGCGATCTGCTGGCGCGCCGCCTTGCTCTCCAGATAGGCCGTGTAGTTGCCTTCATGCGAATAGCAGCGTCCGTCGGAGATCTCCAGCACACGGGTGGCAATGACATCCAGGAAGTAGCGGTCGTGCGTGACGAAGATCACAGCTCCAGGAAAGCCTTTGAGGTAGTCTTCGAGCCAGCGGATGGATTCGGAGTCGAGGTGGTTGGTCGGTTCGTCGAGCAACAGCAGCTCCGGCTGGCTGACGAGCGCCCGGCAGAGGGCCACGCGGCGTTTTTCACCTCCGGACAGCGGCCCGACCAGGGCATCCAGCGGTGGGGCAGCCAGGGCGGTGGCCACGGCACGAATGCGCGTCTCCAGGTTCCAGCCATCTGCGGCCTCGATGTGATGTAGCATTTCCGCCAGTTCGGCCTCGCTGCCGTCTCCCGCTTCGTAGCGCTGGATCATGCGCACAAGGTCGGCGGCCCCGGACTGGATGTTGGCCAGCACCGTGGCGCTGCCATCGAGTTCGAACTCCTGAGGCAGCCAGCCGATGCGCAGGCCGCGCTTTACGGAAAGCTCCCCCGAATCAGGGCGCTCGACTCCGGCCAGGATCTTCAGCAGGCTGGTCTTGCCACAGCCGTTGCGGCCTACGAGACCGACCTTTTCGCCTTCATGCACAGCCAGGGTGACGCCTTCGAGAAGGCGTTGGTTGCCGTAGCTGAGAGTGAGTTCGTTGGCGGAAAGCATGGGAACCCATGCCGAACAGTCGAATGGTCAGGCCGTCAAGGCTGCCTCGGCAGGATCAGGCAATGATGTCGTTGATGATCCGGCCTCCGTTGACGATGTCGATGGGGCGCACGCCTTCGAGCACGAGGCGTTTCTCAGCATTGATGCCGATGAGGCGGTACATCGTCTTGGCGAGATCCTCAGGACCCACCGGATTTTCGCTCGGTTCGGCTCCCAAGGCGTCCGACTGACCATAGACGAAGCCTTTCTTCACGCCGCCGCCAGCCATGGCCACGGAGAACACGCGCGGATAGTGGTCACGGCCGTTGGTGCTGTTGATCTTCGGCGTGCGGCCGAACTCCGAGCTGACCAGGACAAGGGTGGTGGAGAGCATGCCGCGCTCGTCGAGGTCACGGATGAGGCGGGCGAAGGCCTGGTCAAAGGCCGGAGCTTGGCTTTCGAAGGAGCCCTTGATGTTGGAGTGGTGGTCCCAGCTGCCGTAGTTCACCGACACCATGCGCACACCGGCCTCGACGAGGCGACGAGCCAGCAGGAAGCGCTGTCCGGCGCTGTTGCGGCCGTATTCGTCACGCAGCTTGTTGGACTCAGCATTCAGGTTGAAGGCTTCGCGGGCCTGGGTGCTGCTGATCAGGTTGTAGGCCGCATTGTAGAAGCTGTCCATGGCGGCAAGGCCATCGGATTTTTCGGTGGTGCGGAAGTGCTCGTCCACGGCGGAAAGCAGGCTGCGTCGGCGTTCGAAGCGTTTATCATCAATGTCCTTCGGCGTCGCCAGATCACGCACGGCAAAGCCCTTGTCCGCCGGATCACTGCCCAGGGCAAAGGGGCCGAAGGCGCTGCTCATGTAGCCGCTGCCCTGGTCCGGGGCGAAGACGCTCGGCACGGCCACGTAAGGAGGCAGGTTGTTCCTGCTGCCGAGTTCGTGGGAGATGATGGAGCCGAAGCTGGGGAACTTGATCGCCGGGCTGGGGCGGTAGCCGGTGAACATGTTGTGCGTGCCGCGCTCATGCGCCGCCTCGCCATGCGTCACCGAGCGGATCATCGTGATCTTGTCGAGGATCTTGGCGATGTTCTGGAACTTCTCGCCGACGTATTCGCCGGTCACACCCTTCAGCGGATTGAAGGGGCCGCGGTAGTCCGGGCTCGCGAAGGGTTTCGGATCCCAGGATTCATGCTGGGCCATGCCGCCGGGGAGATAGATGTGAATGATGGAGGAGGCGATGGGCTTGAATGTGCCGACCTCGGGCATGGCCAGGGTCTGCGCAGCTTCCAGCTTCATCAGCTGCGGCAGCGTGATGCCAAGACCGGCGATGGCCCCGACCTGGAGGAAGTCACGACGTCCCTGCGCCGTGGTGAACAGGTTGCTGTGGTTGCCGGAGCAGAGGCGGTGCATTTTCATAGGGGGAGCAGATGGATTTTCGCCCCATGCTACGAGCTGTCTTCCCGGGTGTTGCTGTTCAGCCCATGGATGACAAGTCCGGGCCAATGGTTCGCAAAATCAGCACCCTGCGGCTGCTCTGGGCTGATTTCAGCCTTTGAGCCCGCGTTGGCGGGCGTAACCTCCTCGCCATGCCGTCCCGCCGCTCCTTCCCTTGGTTTCCCACCCTCGTCCTGCTTCTCGCTGCAGGATTAGAGGTGTGGGCATTCACCAGCGAAGAGCTGGAGCGGAACCTCAAGGGCTGGATCACCCTGGCGATTCCACTTCTCGCGCTGATTCTGCTGATCCCCTGGTTTTTACTGACCCGACGTTTTTCGCGGAAGAACCGTCTTCTCGGCCTCGCCGGGCTGCTTCTGGCGGCAGGTATCTTGAAGTGGACGGTGCGGGTGGATGGTGTGGTGGACGGACGTGGACTGCCGAGGCTGGTCTGGCGCTGGTCGAAAAGTTCAGTCACCACCTCCCAAGCCCTGACTGCACCTGTGAAGACGGCAGTGCGTGATGTCAGTGCAGATCCCCGGCTCGCGCAGGCGGTGGATGTACCGCAGTTTTTCGGTCCAAACCGAGACGGCCTGGCGCCGCCCTTTCCGCTGGACTTGGACTGGGCAAAGACACCTCCGCGCGAACTCTGGCGGCAGCGGGTGGGAGCTGGCTGGTCCGCCTTTGCCGTGGTCCAGGGGCGTGCCATCACCCAGGAACAGCGGGGCGAGGAGGAACTGGTGACCTGCTACGAACTCCTGACGGGGCGGCTGCTTTGGGTCCATGCGGACAAGGCACGCTTCACCCAGTGGCAGGGTGGAGAGGGGCCGCGCGCCACACCGACCGTGCATCAAGGGCGTGTTTTTGCCTACGGTGCCACGGGGCTGCTGAACTGCCTCGATCTCGCCACGGGGCAGAAGGTCTGGCAGAGGCGCGTCTTGGAGGAAGCCCAGTGCGCCAACCTCGAATGGGGCCTGTGTGCTTCGCCCTTGATCGTGGACGACAAGGTGATCGTCACTCGTGGAGGCGCGAAGGGTGCCGTGTTGCTGGCTTACCGGGCGGAAGATGGAGCGCCGCTATGGCAGAAGGGCGATGATCAGGCGAGTTATGCCTCGCCGGTGCTGGCCACCCTCGCTGGAAGGCGAGTCATCCTCAGCAACAACGCCAGGTCACTGACTGTCCATGATCCGGCGACAGGCGAGGTGCTTCTGGAGCATGCCTGGGGCGTGGAAAAATGGCCGAAAGCCTCCCAGCCAGTCGTGATTTTGCCCAACCAAGTGTTTCTCTCCGCAGGTTATGGCATGGGCTGCCTGCTTTTGGAGGTCGCGGCGGATGCTGCCGGCAGGCTCACCGCCTCAGAGCTCTGGAAGAGCATGAAGATGAAGACCCAGTTCAATTCTGCAGCCCGTCTCGGCGGACATCTTTATGGCCTGGATGATGGTCGGCTGGCCTGTCTGGATCTGGCCACCGGCGAAAGGCTCTGGAAGGAGGGTCGCTTTGCCTCCGGGCAGACGCTTCTGACAGGGCAGTCGGTCATCGTGCAGAGCGAATCCGGCCCGGTGTACCTTTGTGCAGCGAGCCCGGAAGGATTCCGGGAGCTGGGCAGGCTGGAGGCGCTGAGCTCCAAAACTTGGAATCACCCGGTGCTGGCAGGCCGCTACCTGCTGGTGCGCAACGATCGTGAGGCGGTGTGCTATGAGTTGCCTGTTCTCAAGGCTGCGCCGTGAGACGAAGGACTCAGCGCAGTAGATAGATGGCGAGTGCGGGCACGAGCACGACGCCATCGGCCAGCACCCGGTAGGAGGCGTGGGTCAGATGATTGCGGCGGGCATCCAGCGCCAGCAGGCCGAGAAAGCCTCCGGCGCAGGCCCAGGCCAGGGTTTGCATGGATTCTGCCAGCCCGCCCTGGCTCACCAGCGCCAGCGTGCCTCCCACGGCCCCCAGCCCGGCAGCCAGCCAGCGGTGGTGGGTCGAGCGGCTGGAGATGCCGGAGAGGTTGGCGATGAACAGGCAGGTCAGCATCACAAACTCCACGAAGCCGCCGATCGGGTCCGAGCCATTCTGGATGAAGCGGCTCCAGGCGGTGCAGCCGAGCGCGAACAGCACGCCGCCTGCCACATCCTTGTGGAAGGCGGTGCGGAGCCGTTCCTGGCAGCGTCGCAGGCTCAGGAGCAGCAGCACCGAGAGGATCAGGGTGACGAGGCTGATCTTGAAACCCATCCTCCAGGCGGGTGAAGCCAGGATGAAGCCCACCAGCGTCAGCCCGCCCAGCGGCAGCAGGCCGCGGAAGAACAGCTGGCTGCCCTGTCCTGCGAAAACTCCCAGGTAGAGCAGCACTGGCACCAAGAGCGTGAGGCAGTGCCACATCAGGTCCGCAGGCACCACCCAGAAGGCCAGCCAGCCTGCGAGCAGTGCGCCCAGCCCGGCGCCGGTCAGCAGCAGTGCGCGAAACCGGCGGTGGAAAAAATGCCGCGTGTCCAGCTCGGCGTCGGCCTTGCCGGCGGTATCGAGCAGGCGGTCCGTGACATAGATGATCCACACACTCAGGCCGAGCCCGGGCAGCACGCCTGGCATCACCGGCACGCGGTGCAGTTGTGCCAGGGCTGCAGCCCAGGCCATGGCGATTAGAGGCGCCTCCAGGCTGACCAGATGCAGCCGCTGCCAGAACGGTGTCTGGAGGCGGGGCAGGGGGGGCAGCTCGGGCATCTGAGAGGTGGAGAAGAGAGCCAAATGAGGCCTTTGGCAACTCCGGCACGCCATCACACGAATACCGCATCCCATCATCACACCCCGATGGATTCGCCAAGGCACTCCGTAAACTCTGGAGTCATGCGCTTTCCGTCCGCCCTTTTCCTTTTTTCTCTTCTGCCGTTTGCCGCCAGCGCCCAAAACGTCCAGCCCGATGACGTCGCCGGCAACGAGGCGGTGAAGAAGATCATGGAGACCCGCGCCGGCCGCGGTGTGATGCGCGACGACACGCCGCCCACGCCTCCGCAGGAGGCGGTGAAGCAGTTCAAGACACGCAGTGACGTCAGCGTGGACCTCATGGCCTGCGAGCCCGAGGTGGAGCAGCCTTTGTATGCGAGCTGGGACTCCAGGGGGCGCCTGTGGGTGACGCAGTACCGCCAGTATCAGTTTCCTGCCGGACTGAAGATCGTCAGCTATGACCAGCACCTGCGTGCGAAGTTTGACAAGGTGCCGCCACCCCCGCCCCGAGGTCCCAAGGGCCGCGACAAGATCACCGTTTTCGAGGACACCGATGGCGACGGCTTTTTCGACAAGCATGAGGATGTCATCACCGGCCTCAACATTGCCAGCGCCGCCCTGCACGGCATGGGCCGCATCTGGGTGCTGAACCCGCCTTACCTGCTCAGCTACGTGGATGCTGACTTGGATGGAAAGCCCGAGGGAGATCCTGAGGTCGAGCTTAGCGGCTTCGGCCTGGAGGACACCCACAGCGTGGCCACCAGCCTGCAATGGGGCATGGACGGCTGGCTATACGGGGCCAATGGCAGCACCACCACCGGCAACGTCTCGAGTGCCAATTCGAAAAACGTGAAATGGGAAGGCCAGTGCATCTGGCGCTACCATCCGAAGAAAAAGGTCTTTGAGATCTATGCCGAAGGTGGGGGCAACACCTTCAGCCTCGACATCGACAGCAAGGGCCGCGTCTTCTCCGGCACCAACAACGGCAAGACCCGCGGCATGCACTACGAGCAGGGCAGCTACGGCATCAAAGGCTGGGGCAAGCATGGCCCGCTGACCAACCCCTATGCCTTCGGCTGGTTCGAGCACATGCGGCATGAGGGCGACGACAAGCGCTTCCCGCAGGCTTTTGTGATCTATGAGGGCGGCCTGCTCGGCAGCTCCTACGAGGGCAGGATCATTGCGCCCAATTCGCTGCAGAACCTCGTTTATGTCAGCGAGCGCTCTCCAGACGGCTCCACCTTCAAAACCAAGGATGGGGAGAACCTCATGAGCACCTCCGACCGCTGGTTCCGTCCTGTCTGGGCGGGCGTCGGCCCAGATGGAGGCTTTTACATGGCTGACTGGTATGACACACGCCTCAGTCATGTCAGCCCCGTGGATGACTGGCACAAGACCAGTGGCCGCATTTACCGGGTCCGCCCCTCCAGCGGCGCCCCGAAGCTGAAGCCTTTCGACCTTAGCAAGGCGTCCGGTGAAGAACTGCTCGGCTATCTCAGCCATCACAACGAATGGTTCAGAAAGCAGGCCGTTCATGAGATCGGCTGGCGGAACCTCCAGGAGCTGGCTCCGAAGCTCAAGACCATGCCACAGACCCTGGAAACCCTCTGGGCTCTGGATGCTCTCGGTGCGGTGAATGAGCCGCCGCTGGCATCCAAGGATCCCTACATCCGCCGCTGGGCGGTGAAGATGGTGGGCGAAGGGTACGAAAGCGGTCTGGACGCCCTTGTGCGCATGTCCCGGAAGGAAAAGCACCCTGAAGTTCGTGCCCAGATCCTCGCCACGGCGAAAAAGCTGCCTGAAAAGGCTGCGCTGTCACTGCTCTGGAGCGGTGATGCCGAGGACGAAAGCGGCCATCTGCCTCTGCTCGCCTGGTGGGCGCTGGAATCGAAGGCCGAAAAGGAGCGTGAGGCTGTGTTCACCTTCCTGAGGTCGGATGCGGAGTTTTTGAAGACTAGGCTGTTCCGTGACCATCTCGCTGAGAAGCTGGCCAAGCGTTATGCTCTGGCTGGTGGCGAAGAGAATCTCACTTCCTGCGCTGACCTGCTGGCCTTGACGAGCGAGGAAGCCTTGCGCGGCAAATTCATCGCCGGCATTGCCTCGGCATTCGAAGGTGCGGAGATGCCCAAATTGCCGGACTCGCTGACGAAGGCTCTCAACGACTACATGGCGAAGCAAGGCGGCGGTGACCTCACGCTGGCCCTGCGCAGCGGCAGTGCCGATGCCCTGAAGAAGGCGCTGGCCCTGCTTTCCGACAAAAATGCCTCCAACGCAGCACGCATCGCCATCGCCAAGACCCTGGCTGAACTGGGCAAGGCCGAGGCGGTGAAGCCGATGACCGCCATCCTGGCTGCCACGAACCCTGCCGGACTGAAGCGTGGCATCCTGCAGGCAGCGTCTCGTTTTGACGACAAACGCATCCCTGAGGCGCTGCTGCTTGGCTGGGAAAGTCAGATCGCCGGTGACAAGGCGCTGCGAGAGGACGCGCTGCGTGTCATGGCAGGCCGCAAGGAATGGGCGCGGATCCTGGTGAGCTTCGTCAATGAATGGAAAGTGCCGGTGAAGCACTTCACGGTGGACATCGTGCGTCAGCTCAGCCTGCACAAGGATCCTGACATCGATGCAGCCATCGAGACGCACTGGAAGGGTGTCCTGGCCACGGGGCCGACTCCCGAGAAGAAGAAAGAGGCGGAGCGCATCAAGGCCGTGCTCAAGACCGGGCTGGGGGATGCGGCCAAGGGCAAAGTCCAGTTCACCGCCCGCTGCGCCATCTGCCACAAGCTCTTTGGTGAAGGCGGCGCCATCGGCCCCGAGCTCACGGGTTACGACCGTGCCAACGCCGACTTCTGGCTCGACAACCTCTTCATGCCCAGCATGGAGATCCGTGAAGGCTTTGGTGCCTACATCGTGAAGACCAAGGGTGGCCAGATCCTCACGGGCCTGATGGATGCGCAGGATGCCAGCGGCATCGTCATCAAGGACATGGCGGGCAACAAGACCGCCATCAAGCAGGCGGACATCGAGAAGCTGGAGGCTTCCCCGGTCTCCCTGATGCCTGAAGGCCTCACCACCGGCATGAGTGATGCTGATCTGAAGGACTTCTTCGCCTACATGATGAAGGCCGCTCCGTAGAGCGGCCTTGGGTGTCATGAAGACGGGTCGAAACGACTGGATCAGCCCTGAATCATCTCAGCCACGAAGGAGCGCTCATCGACGAGCTCCTTGTTGGTCGCGGCGATCTTCGACTTGGCAAAGTCATCCATTTCATAGCCGGTGATGACTTCGTAGCTGCCCGGTGTGGTGGTGCGCACCGGCATGCCTGCCCAGACTTCAGGATCGAAGCCGTAGAGGCCGTTGCTCTTCACCGCCACGCTGTGGATCGCGCCGGGGGTGACGAGCGAGCGGACGTGATCGACGAGCGCGTTTGCGGCAGAGGCGGCGGAGGAAGCGCCACGGGCAGCGATGATGGCCGCACCACGCTTGCCGACGGTTTCGCAGAAAGGACCTTCCAGCCAGGCCTGGTCGTTGATGACCTGAGCGGCAGGCTTGCCGCTGATGGTAGCATGGGCAAAGGCGGGGAACATCGTCGGGCTGTGGTTGCCGTAGATGAAGATGTCCTTCACTTCGGTGAGATCGACTCCGGCTTTCTGCGCGAGCTGGGTCTGGGCGCGGTTCTGGTCCAGGCGCACCATCGCTGTGAAGCGGTCGGCAGGCAGGCGTTTGGCCTGGGAGGCGGCGATCATGCAGTTCGTGTTGGCCGGATTGCCGACCACAGCCACGCGGGCGTCATCCGCAGCGACGGCGTCGATGATGCGGCCCTGTTCGATGAAGATCTTGCCGTTGTCCTTGAGCAGGTCGGCACGCTCCATGCCGGGACCACGGGGCTTCGCACCCACGAGCAGGCACCAGTTGGCATCCTTGAAGCCCACGGAGGCATCTGAGGTCTGAACGATGCCCTTGAGCAGCGGGAAGGCGCAGTCATCCAGCTCCATGGCAACACCGGCCAGGGCCTGCATGGGCTTCTCAAAGGGAGCTTCGATGAGCTGGAGGATCACCGGCTGGTCTGGGCCGAACATCGCGCCGGAGGCGATGCGGAAAAGGAGGGCGTAACCAATCTGGCCGGCGGCGCCGGTCACTGCGACTTTGATGGGGGCTTTGCTCATGGTGTTGGGGTGGGGGAGCGCCGATGATTCGCAGGGGATGCCCTGCGGCAAGGGGAAAGTCAGGTCATGGCCTCGGTTCCGATGCTTCCGGGCTGTTCCGGCGCCGCCAGGCTCATTCTCCCAGGGAGCCGGAGTCTTCGGCGGCGGAACGGATCTGGTAGTCGCCGGACTTTTCGTCCTTGTGCAGCTTGATCAGGCCCCGTTTGCCAGCCGCCTCCACCAGCGCAGCAAAGGAGCGGAAGCCGTGGAAACGCTCGCTGAACTGCGGCAGCCGGCGTTTGATCGTCTGTTTCACATTCGAGCCCCACAGCGTCTGTTCGCCGCCGCGTTCTGCGATCATCGCATCCACCGTGGCCATGAAGATCTCGACGGCCTTTTCGGGATCTCCACCGTTTTTGGCAGCCTCCGGCTCCGGAGCTGCAGTCTTGGCGGACTCGCCCTCGGCGGATGGAGTCCTGGCTGGAGCCGCCTTGGCTGTCCTTGGCAGGGCAGGCTTGCGCCGCTGCTGTTCGCGCACCAGGTCGTCGTAGAAGATGAACTCGTCGCAGTTGCTGATGAAGATGTCCCCGGTGGAGTTCTTCACCCCCACGCCGATGACCGTCTTGTTGTTCTCCCGCAGCTTGCTCACCAGGGGCGAAAAGTCGGAATCACCGCTGACGATCACGAAAGTGTCCACATGGGACTTCGTGTAGCAGAGGTCCAGCGCATCCACCACCATGCGGATGTCGGCGCTGTTCTTGCCTCCCTGGCGCACGTGCGGGATTTCGATCATTTCAAAGGCGGCCTCATGCATCGCCTTCTTGTGCTCCCGGTAGCGCTCCCAGTCGCAGTAGGCCTTTTTCACCACGATGCTGCCCTTCACCAGCAGGCGTTCCAGCACCTTGCCCATGTCAAACTTGTCATACTTCGCCTCGCGCACCCCGATGGCCAGGTTCTCAAAGTCACAGAAAATGGCCATCGTGTGGGTGCGGTCCGCGTTTCTCATGCCGCACGAATCGGGGCGACGGCGGGCAGGGTCAAGCATTGTCCGCTCGGCCCCTTGCCCCACACTCATCCGGCGCTACCATCCGCGCCCTTTCCCATGACCCACGCCGTCCTCAGCCTCCTCAAAGAAAGCCGTCACCCCATGCGCATTGACCTCATCGGCGTGGCGGGTTCGGGAATGAGCGGGCTGGCGCTGCTGCTGCTGGCTCTGGGGCACAAGGTGAGCGGTTCGGACAAGGCGACGACGGTGGAGACCGACCGGCTCCAGAAGCTGGGCCTGCAGTTCTTCCACGGGCATTCCGAGAAGGAGGTGGAGGACTGCGACATGGTCATCTACTCCAGCGCGATCAAGCCGGGCAACGTGGCTTATGAGGCGGCCTACAAGCAGGGCATCCCGCTGATCCGGCGCGCAGAGGCCCTGGCGGCGGTCATGGCGAACAAGAAGGGTGTCGTGGTGGGCGGCACCCACGGCAAGACAACCACGTCGGCCCTCACGGCCCATGTTTTGCGCCAGGGCGGGCTGAAGCCGAGCCACTATGTGGGGGCGGAAATTCCGATCCTCGGCTCCAACGCGCACTGGGATGCTGAAGGGGAGCTTTTTGTGGCTGAGGGCGATGAGAGCGATGGCACGATCGTGAACTTCCACCCTCAGCATGCCATCATCCTGAACATCGAGCCGGAGCACCTGGACTTCTATGAGGGCATTGAGGCGATCAAAGCCGTGTTCCGCCAGCTTTTGAGCCAGACACCCGGCTTCTGGGTGCACTGCGCGGAAGATCCGGTGGCCCGCGAGGTCTGTGGCGGCTCGGAGAACTCGGTGAGCTATGGCTGGAGCTGCGAGCATGATTTCTCAGCCAAGATCCTGGCCATGAAGCCGGATCATTCGGACTTCGAGGTCTATCAAAAAGACCAGCTCCTGGGTGTGGCGACGCTGGGGATTCCTGGCAGGCACAATGTCTCCAATGCGCTGGCCGCGATCGCTCTGGCAACAAAGCTCGGCGTGGGCTTTGAAAGCATCCAGCACGCGCTGAAGAGCTTCCGTGGAGCACGCCGTAGGTTTGAAATCCGTCACAGCGGCGAGCGCTTCACCGTGGTCGATGACTACGGGCATCATCCGAGCGAAATCGCAGCCACACTGGCCACGGCCAAGGGCCTCCAGCCCAAGCGCATCGTCTGCGTCTTCCAGCCGCACCGCTACAGCCGCACGCAGCTTTTGAAAAAGGAGTTCGGTGCCAGCTTTGATGATGTGGACGAACTCTTCGTGACGGATGTCTATGCTGCGAGCGAGAAGCCGCTGCCCGGTGTGAGCGGCAACACCATCGTGGAGGAGGTGCGGGCCCATGATGAGGCGCGCGGCGTGGTGCGCCCGGCGGCAAGTTTTCAATTCACGCCGACGATGCAGATGTCCCGCGACAAGGTGGGCAACGCCCTGCGGCCTGGTGACCTGCTGATCACCCTCGGCGCGGGCAATGTACATGAAGTCGGGCGCTGCATCGCCCGCGATCTGCCCGTGCTGGAAAAGCTGTGGGAGATCCTCGATGCCCATGGCGGCGGTGCGGCGCGGCTTTATGAGCCGATGAACCGCCACACGACCTTCCTGATCGGCGGTCCTGCGCAGTTCTGGGTGGAGCCGCGCACCGTGGCGGGCTTTGCCGAGGTGGTGAAGCACCTGCGCAGTGCCAGCGTGCCCATTCGTGTGATCGGCCGCGGCTCGAACCTGCTCGTCAAGGACGGCGGCATCCGCGGTGCGGTGATTCATCCGAGCAAGGGGGAGTTCGAAGAGGTGCGCGAGGAGAACGGCCGGCTCATCTGCGGTGTCGGCGCGCGCCTGAAGAAGATTGCCAGCGCAGCACGCAATGCGGGGATCGGCGGTCTCGAGTGGATGGAAGGCGTGCCTGGGAACCTCGGCGGCGCCATCCGCATGAACGCCGGGGCCATGGGCGTGGAGATGGCGGACAACCTCGTCAGCGTGCGCTTCATCGCCGCAGATGGTTCCATCCAGGAAAAGCCGCTGAGCGAGATCGAGCACCATTACCGCAGCATTCCTGAGTTTGAGGAGCGCTACATCGTCGGCGCGGTTTTGAAGGGCCGGCCTGCCCCAGTGGAGGACATTGATGCTGGTCTGAATGCCAGCCGCGTGAAGCGCCGCACCTCACAGCCTGTGGGTGCCAGTGCCGGCTGCATCTTCAAAAATCCGCAGCTTTGCGGCGCGGGAAAACTGGTGGATGACCTTGGCTTGAAGGGCCGCCGTGTTGGGAAAGCCGCCGTGTCCGGCATTCATGGCAATTTCATCGTCAATGAAGGCGGCGCGACCGCCCGCGAGGTGCTGGACCTGATCGCTGAAATCAAGGAGGTGGCGCTGCGTGAGCGTGGCGTGAGCCTTGAAAACGAGGTGAAGGTGATCGGTGAAGACCAGCCGCTGCCCTTGTGAGGTGCTTCAGCCGTCCATCGCCGCGCAGAAGAGCGCAGCGAAGACCAGGAGCTGGGCGCCGCTGAGGGCCAGCAGTTTGTTGTAGGCCGGGCCGGGCGGCGTGGTCCACAGCTTCAGCAGGATGAAGCCGCCGAGCGGCAGGGCGGCGAGGGGCAGGGTGCACACACGGTTCAGGCCGGTTTCCCACCAGTAGAGCCCGAAGGCATAGGCGGCGAAGGTGAGCACTGTGATCTCCATGCGGGCAAAGGCTGCGCCAAAGCGCACGGCCAGGGTGCGTTTGCCCGTGCTGCGGTCTTCCTCCAGGTCTCGCAGGTTGTTGATGGCGATCAGCACGGTGCTCAGGCAGCCGATCTGCATTCCGCCCACCAGTCCGCCGACAAGCCATTCGCCTGTCTGCACAAACGCAGAGCCCATCACTGCCACCAGCCCGAAGAACAGGATCACAAACAGCTCCCCCAGGCCGCGGTAGGCCAGCGGAGCAGGGCCGCCGGTGTAGCCATAACAAAAATAGAGGGAGGGCAGGCCGATCGCCACGATGGGCAGGCCGCGTGCCGCGATCAATGGCAGCGAGAGCGCCGTGGCCACGCCCAGCATCAGGAATCCGGCCAGCATCACGCTGGCCGGGCTCACGACGCCTGCGGCGGTGATCCGGCGCGGGCCGATGCGGGCGGCCGTGTCCTTGCCCTGGCGGAAGTCGAGCGCGTCGTTGAACCAGTTCGTGGCGATCTGCAGCGCGATCGTGCTGCCCAGCGTGCACAGGAGCAGCGTGGTCAGAATCGGCTGGCCGCCCAGCCGTGAACCAATGAAGAAGCCGGCAAATACGGGCGCGACGGCTGCACCCAACGTCTTCGGGCGGGCTGCCTGGATCCAGTCAGAGAGCGAGGCCATGGCGTTCTGGGATCAGGGCTCCGCCGTCACCGCCTGACGCACAAAACGCGTCTCCCGGGCCAGGATGTAGAAGTAGCCAAAAACGCTTCCGCCAAGCAGCAGCAGGCCAACGAGGATCCAGAAGCCGGGGATGAGCGGCGGTCCGGAGCGTCGGCGGCGGCGTGACATGGCGTCGAGTTGTTCAGAGCTTCGTGGCCAGGTGCTCCACGCTGTTTTTCAGCAGCTTCAGGCCCGCCTCCTGGCTCTTTTCCGGGTGAAACTGCACCGCCATCAGCTTGTCCTTGGCGATGCCGGCAATGAAGGGCACGCCGTAGTCCGTGCGGCAGAGCGCCAGCGATTCATCCGCCACATCCGGGTAGTAGCTGTGCACAAAGTAGAGGTGCGCCGGGTTGGGCAGGTCCTTCCACCACGCCGGCTTGTCCTCCGCCCAGGCCACCTGGTTCCAGCCCATGTGCGGGATCTTCAGGCCGTGGGCGGCGTCAAACTTCCGGACCTTTCCTGGGGCCACACCGAGGCCTTCCACTCCAGGGCATTCCTCGCTGGATTCAAAGAGCAGCTGGTAGCCCAGGCAGATGCCCAGGTAGGGTTTTTCTGCCTTCAGCCAGGCGCGCAGCGGCTCCCACAGGCCGGTCTCCTTCAAGATGCGCACGCTGTCGCCAAAGGCACCCTGGCCGGGAAAGACCAGGATGTCGATGTCGGCAAACTGTTCCGGCTTCGTGACCAGGGTGGCCGCATGGCCGATGGCCGCAAAGGCGTTCAGCACGCTGCGCAGGTTCCCCGCGCCATAGTCGAGCACTCCGAGCTTCATCGTTTAGAGGACCTCCTTCGTGCTGGGGATGCCGGTGACACGCGGATCATGCCGGGTGGCCATGTCCAGCGCTCGGGCCAGGCCCTTGAAGATGGCCTCCGCCATGTGGTGGGCATCCCGCCCGCGGCGGATCTCCACGTGCAGCGTGGCCAGCAGGCTCGAGGCAAAGGCGCGCAGGAATTCCTCCACCAGCTGGTAGCTGAAGCGGTTCACGCCGCCGATGGCCTCCACCCGCTCCGGTGCGTGGTAGCTCAGGAAGGCGCGGCCGCTCAGGTCCAGCGCCACCTCCGCCAGAGTCTCATCCATTGGCAGCAGCCAGAAGCCGTAGCGGGTGATGCCCGCCTTGTTCCCCAGCGCCTCGCGGAAGCACTGGCCCAGCACGATGCCGGTGTCCTCCACCGTGTGGTGGTAGTCCACTTCGATGTCACCCACGACCTTCACCTTCAGGTCAAACAGCCCGTGCCTGGCAAACAGCGTCAGCATGTGGTCAAAAAACGGGACGCCGGTGTCGATCTGCGACGTGCCGGAGCCATCGACGTTCAGCTCGATCTGAATGTCGGTCTCGGCCGTCTTGCGGTGCTGCTTCGCGGTGCGGGTGGTGGACATGGAGCTGGCACTAAACCCGCGATGCGCCGTCCGGTCAACGCAGGGATGCCTGCCACACCCTCTTGACGCGCCCCCTCCCTCCGGGGCATCTCCTGCCTTCATCTCATGCGCGCCCTCATCCAACGATCCCTCCAGGCCTCCGTCACCATCGCCGGCGAGGTCACTGGCAGCATCTCTCACGGCCTCGTCGTCCTCCTCGGCATTGAGCACGAGGATGCCGCGGAGGATGCCGACTGGCTCGCCGCCAAGATCGCCCAGATGCGCATCTTTGGCGATGCCGAGGGCAAGATGAACCTCAGCGTCAAGGAGGTGGGCGGTGGCGTCCTCGTCGTCAGCCAGTTCACCCTCCACGCCAGCACCAAAAAAGGAAACCGCCCCAGCTTCATCCGTGCCGCCCGGCCCGAGCACGCCATCCCGCTTTATCAGCACTTCATCCGCTCCCTGGAAAATGAGCTCGCCGCCCCGGTGGCGTGCGGCCGTTTCGGGGCCGACATGCAGGTGGCCCTCGTGAACGACGGCCCCGTCACCATCTGGATGGATTCCCGCGCCCGGGAGTGAGCCTCAGCCCTGCCTGGCCAGCGCCTCCCGAGCCTCACCGAGGCGGAATTCCAGTTCGGCGATCTTGTAGCCATCCTCCCGAGCCTTCTTGCGCGCCTCCGCCTCCACCTGATTGAGCCGGGCCTCCAGCTCCGCCACGCGCCGGTCTTCCGGGCCGCCTCCTGCCGCCATCACTGCGCCCGGTTTCTCCGGCAGCACCCCCACTGCACTCATGAATTCTTTCTGCAGCATCGCCGCCTTGGCCTCCGCTGCCGCCAGTTGGCGCTGCAGGTGGGTGATCCGGCCCTCCGCCTGCTGCTTGTAGGCGTTCAGCGCCTCCGTCGCCTGGGAGATCTGCGCCTCCGCGGTGCTCACCAGCGTCTCATTCGCCTGCATCGTCTGCCGCAGGCCCAGCACCTCTGCCTCCAGCTCCCGCTGGCGCAGGTCCGCCGTCTGTCTCAGCTCCCCCAGATCCCGCATGGCCGCTTCCAGGCGGCGCTCCAGGTCTTCCGCGCGCTTGGTCGCTACCTCGATCGTCTTTTCCAGCGCCTTCACCCGCCCCTGCTCAGCGCCCAGGGCCGCTTGCGTCGGCTCCAGCATCGCTGCGCGCTCCCGGTTGGTCGCCAGGTCCTGGGTCAGTCCCTCAATCCGCGCCGCCGCCTCCCGCTCCCGGCGTTCCGCGCCTGTCCGCAGCGCTTCATGCGCCTCCCGCAGGCTCTGCAGCGCTTTTTCG
>CALDGV010000770.1 GCA_937941745.1 uncultured Prosthecobacter sp.
TGCCGCCACCTGGATGCGCGGAGATCTGGCGGCGCAGTTCCGTTCGGTGATGCGCGACGTGAAGTCGCTCGATGACTACACGAACCAGCAGACGCAGGAGATGACCTTCCTGCTGGAGTCCACCCTGGGCCTGATCAACATCCAGCAGAACCAGATCATCAAGATTTTCACGATCGCCAGCGTGCTCTTCATGCCGCCGACGCTCATTGCCAGCATCTACGGCATGAATTTGAAGATGCCTGAGACCGAGTGGGCCGGCACTTATCCGGCCGTTTTGATCGTGCTTGTCGTGTCCGCGCTGATCCCGATCTGGTGGTTCAAGCGCAAGAAGCTGCTCTAGCTCCTCATGCGACCTGTCGGTTCATGGCTGGTCAGTTGAGCTTGTTCCGGAAGAGCTGCTTCAGGATGTCTCCAAGGTCGATTTTGTCATCGCCATGCTCATGCCGGTAACGCGGCTGCGGTGCGGGAACGGAGGGTGGCGGCTGCAGGGATGGCACGGGCGGCAGGGCGATGTGGCGTTCGGGCGCGCCGGAGAAACGCCCGCTGTAGCGGCCGTCCATTTCCAGGCGTCGCAGCATCGGGTTGCGGTAGCCCATGCGTCCGATTTCCTCCAGGTGCTGGTCGATGTCCTTAAAGTAAGGGAACATGCTGCGGACGTAACCGGCCTGCACTGCCATCCACTGGGAGTCCCTGGAGGCATACTCCGCGAGATGGAAGGCACGGTAGGCTGCGCCGAGGGGAAGGCTGCTGTTGTTGCAATGCGCGCGGATTTGCACGGCGAGGCGGCTGACGTCCTGATTGAGGTCGATCATGGCGCGCAAAAGCTGCCCATCAGCGCTGTTGGAGGCGACCTTGAGCCGCTTGCAGTAGGCCACGTAGGACATGTAGAGCGTCTGCGTGGTGGATTCCAGGCACTGCAGCTCATAGAGAACCGCTGAGTGTCTGGAGGACGGGTAGGCAGGAGCCCCTGGATAGCGGGAATCCGGCACGATGACGGGCCGTGTGCCCTGGGCGGGGAGGCTGGCAGGCAGAAGTAAAAACACACCCAAGGCGGCGGTACTGAAAAAAGGGGCTTTCATGGTGCTCCGATGCTAGGAAGCGGGCCGTGAAAGGGCAATCTTGAAATGCTGCCCTGGGATCATGAGCCGTTTTGGCGGCAGGCATGTTCAGGATGAAGTTCACCTGGTCGGCTGAATGCAAATCACGCAGTTTTGGAGGGCTGCAAAGACGGCTGTGAGTGGGCTCGTCATGCGGTTGTCTGCAGCCTGTCAACGCCTCGTCAAAAGCGTGCGGTGATTTCGCTCGTCAGGGCAGGTGTGAATTTCGCACTTCCCAAGCCTGAGGGCGGCGGTTAAGCGATGCGGTTCAACCACCATGCGCCCTCCACACGGACGCCGTCCGCCTTCACGTCATCGTCCTGCTCCGCCGAATGTCACCAGCACGCCGCTGGGGGAGATCGCGCGGGAATATGAGACTTGGCGTCAGGCTCAGCCCGGCAAGCCGAGCCGTGGGGCTCTGCGCGATTACTGGCGGCCTTTGGACGCGAAGCATGGTCTGAGGCCGGACTACCTGCTTTGGAGGCAGCTCCAGTGTCCGGACTGTCCGCCCGAAAAGCGGCAGGACGTGGTGGAACTTGCAGCCAGGGCTTTGAAGGCTCGCGAGGTCTCATCGCTGCTGCCAGTGCTCCTGCTGCTGGCGGGCTGGCTGCTCGATGGCAAGGCCGCTGAGTCAGCGGATCGCCTGAAAAACCTGCTCAGCGAGGCCATGAAGAGTCTGGAATGGCAGGGGATGGATGATGCGGCTGTGGCCTGGGTGCTGGCCTTCGGCCGTCAGAGCCTGGAGACGCCGGGAGAGGCTGCTCGCTCAGTCTGGGCCGGGCTTTTCACCCGACAGGATCCTGCCTGGAAGCCGGGCCGTGATCCAAAGCTGCCGATGGCGGACTGGTTTCCGGTGCCTGAAAGGACCTGGGTGCGCTGGATGGCCGCATCGCTGGCGGCTCTGCCGCAGGAGTCCCGCTGGGCGCTGAGTGCCTGGAGACTCCAGCGAAGCCTGCGTCCCGCTGGGGCTCTGATCCGCCCGCAGGAGTGGGAGATGCTCATGAATGCGGCCTCAGCCGCACGAGCGGAAGGCCGTGTGCACGAAGCGCTGCGGCTGGCAGCACTGGCGCTGCACCTGCTGCCTGACCGGGCTCCTGAACCACTGCGACAGCGGGCACGAGTCGCTGCCTGGTTTCTTGCAGAAGGTGGCATTGAGCCTCAGCAAGGTCTCCGGGTGTGCCTGGACGACCTGCCTTTCCCCGGCGAGCCAAAAAAAAAAAAAAAAGGCCAGGAAGCAGCCCGGCTTTTCCGGGATGAAGCAGATGCTTTTCAGCTCCGGCTTTCCCAGGAAGTCCTGGCGGACTCCGACTGGCAGGTGCTGCGTGCGGCTGGGATCGCGCTTCACCATCCTTTGGCGGCACTGGCCTGGGTCGGGAAGCGGGCGCAATCGTATGCGCTGAAAAAGCAGACGGATCTTTTGCAGGCGGCGGCTCGGCTGGCGCTTCGGCATGGTGCCTGGGGCACGCTGGCCCGGATTCGGGCAGAGTTTCCGGAATCACCGGAGGCGCTGCTGGCTCTGGCGCATGTCCTGCGGGAGGCCCAGCGGCACATGCCCTTTCTCCGAGATGCTGCGGAAGGTCGGCGCTGCGCCGAATGTCTTCGCATGGCCTGGGGACGACTGGATGCAGGTGCGGTGCAGGATGAAGAAAAGCTCTTCTTTCTGCACGAGACCCTGCTCGACCGTGAGGCCACGCTGCGGCAAAGCCTGCCGCCGGATCTCGCCACCCTTGAGGAAGCCCACCTCATAAGTGAGCGGCGGCCTTCTGCATGGATTCAGGCACTGGACGAGGAACCCCGGCGCATGGCCTGCCTGGAGCACCAGCGTGCCGTCGAGCTTTGGTCGGTGGCTTCCTACCTGAGGGAGCATGCCGCCTCCTGGTCCGATGCTGTCTGGGTCAGTCTGGTACGCCGTGGTGACGCCGTTTCGGGAAAATACAGCTGGCTGATGCTGTCTGCTGAGGGGGGGCGCAGGCATGGCCGGGGGCGTCTGAACGCAACGCCTGGCCTGGAGTCTCTTCAGCAGGAACTGCTGGAGGCGGCTCGCAGCCTCTGTCCTGACGTGCGTCGGATTCTGCTGGCCTCGGATCAGGAGTTGCCGTCCTGGCCTTCGGAGGTCCAGGTACAGCGCATCCCCTCCTGGGAGGCGGCTTTTCGGGAATGCCGTCAGAAAGCGACTTGAGCAGGTTGCCGTGCTTTCCCAGGTCTAGCGCAGCCTGTGATCAGGTTTTGCCCTTGCCTTCATCGCTGGCGATGCGTAACCGTCGCGTCCTGTTGTCATGGTCATGCTTTCCAAATCTCTGCTCATACTGGCCGTTGTTGTCTCCCTTGCCTCTCCGGCCTTCGCGCAGTCTTCCAGCAATGGCATTGCCGCCGTGGTGAACGGGCAGGTCATCACCAAGTCGGAGGTGCGTGACGCTGTGAACGCCCAGGAGCAGATGCTCCGCTTTCAGCTGCAGAGTGATCCCGCCGCCCTCCAGCGGGAGCTGGCCAATCTGCGTGCCACGGCCCTGGACAGCCTGATTGATCGTGAACTCGTGCTGGCGGAGTTCAAGCGCCTCGGTGCGACCATCAAGAGCCAGTGGGTGGATGATGATGTGAACAGCATCATCCGCGAAAGCTTCAAGGGCGACCGCGACGCCTTTGTGAAGGAGCTGGCCCAGAACGGCATGACCCTGAAGAAGTTCCGCGAGATGCGTGAGAAAATGATGATCGTCTCGGCCATGCGCGGCAAGCAGGCCTCCAACGATGTCCCGGCCACGCCCAAGGAGATTGAGGAGTATTACCAGAAGAACATCGACAAGTGGCGTTCGGGCGGAATGATCAAGATCAGCAGGATCGTGATCCCCAAATACAGCGGTGAGGCAGGCACCAGTCCTGAAGGGCAGCGCAAGATCGCCGAAGAGCTGCGCCGCAAGATTCTCTCCGGCTCTGATTTTGCCGCCACGGCCAAGGCCTACTCCCCGGACAGCCTTTATGAGGACGACTGGGTGGCCCGGGATCAGATGAAGCCCTCGATCGCCAGCGCTGCTTTTGCCCTCAAGCAAGGTGGCATCAGCCCGGTCATCGACGAGGAAGGCTACTACAT
>CALDGV010000771.1 GCA_937941745.1 uncultured Prosthecobacter sp.
TGTTGCCAAAGGTGTGGTGGGAGAGGGCAGAGGCACCCGTGGTGAAGCATTCAGCCGCATGGACCGTGCTGCTCACGACAGCCGGTGGCACGCCAAATCCCATCAGCAGGCTGGAAGCCGAGATGCCATAGGCCATGCCCAGGGCACCGTCGATAAGCTGGGCGACGAAGCCGGCGATGATGTAGATGACAATGTCGTGATCCATGTGGGCAAAGGTGCTGCGAATGAGCGCGGCCCGTGTTTCGACGAGGTCATTGGAGAGGTCAAGAGTTAAAATCATACTTTTCCGGTGGGAAATATCGAGAGTTTGCTTTTATCCCCTCAAAACCGTTATGCCATGATCCTTCTCCGACCATGCCTCGTTCTTTCCTCCTCTCTGTCCTGCTGGGGCTCTGCTCACTGCTGCCTGCACAGGAATCACCGCCCAACATCGTCTTGCTGCTGATTGACGATCTGGGCTGCACGGACCTCGGCTGTTATGGCAGCAAGTATTACGAGACGCCGAACATTGACCGCCTGGCACAGGCTGGCATGAAGTTCACCGCCGCCTACTCCGCCTGCACTGTCTGCTCGCCCACTCGAGCTGCGGTTCTCACAGGTAAAAGCCCTGCTCGTCTGCATTTGACCGACTGGATTGCCGGCCACGACCGCCCGCACGCACGCCTGAAGATCCCTGCCTGGACCAAATACCTGCCGCTTGAGGAGGAAACGCTGGCGGAACGCCTGAAAACCCGAGGTTATGCCACCGCCAGCATTGGCAAATGGCACCTTGGAGGCCCTGATTACTATCCACAGCACCAGGGTTTCGACACCAACATCGGCGGAACAGATCGAGGACAGCCGCCGAGCTACTTCTCGCCCTATGGCATCGAAACTCTGAAGGATGGTCCCAAGGACGAGTTTTTGAGCGACCGCCTCACCACGGAAGCCATCGGCTTCATCGAAAGGAACAAACAGCACCCTTTCTTCATCTATCTGCCGCACTTCGCCGTGCATACCCCCATCATGGGCAAGCCGGACATCATCGAAAAATATCAGAAAAAGCGCCCTGCGGGAGGTCATTCCAATCCAGCCTATGCCGCGCTGGTGGAAAGCGTGGACGACAGCGTCGGTCGCCTTCGTTCCGCTCTGGAGCAGCAGGGGCTTTGGGAGAACACCATCTTCATTTTCACCAGCGATAATGGTGGTCTGAGCGGCACCGTCGGGCCCAAGGGCTGGTCTCGCGGTCCCACCGACAACAGCCCCTCACGATTGGGCAAGGGCAGCCCCTATGATGGTGGGGTCCACATCCCGCTCATCGTCAGCTGGCCGGGCAAGATTCAGCCCGGCAGCGAGTGCGACCAGCCGGTGATCAGCTACGACCATGTTCCCACGCTGCTTGAAGCCACCGGCACGCCACTCAAGGGCGGGCAGATCGTGGATGGTGAATCATGGATGCCGCTCCTGACCCAGAAAGGGGTGTTGAAACGCGAGGCGATCTTCTGGCACTACCCCCATTATCACCCAGGCGGAGCCACCCCTTGCAGCGCCATTCAGGAAGGCGACTGGAGGCTCATCGAATTCCTCGAAACTGGCCGTTTGGAACTCTACAATCTCCGCCGCGATCCTGGCGAGATGCAGGACACCTCAGATGTCGACAGCGACATCGCCTTCCGGTTGCGTGACAAGCTTCATGCCTGGAAGAAGGAGGTTGGCGCTCAGGAGCCTGAGATGAACCCAGATTATGATCCTGAGCGTGCTTGGGAGGGCAGTGGCAAAAAGAAGCGTTGATGCCTTCCTAGATCGTCGTGCCTTCCATTTCAGCTGGCATCCTTCACCTGACGGATGCCGGCAGCTAGGTTCAAAATGCCCGAAATCAGGGTGAAGCCGCCAGCGACTGCCGTGGGCAGGATCAGCCAGGGGAAATCGAGCATGAGCCAGAGGATGGCGGTGAACTGGGCGAAGGTTGCGACCTTGCCGGTCCAGTGCGGCTTGATCTCGCATTTGCCCACCAGATGATCGATCAGGAAGGCACCGCCGATGCTGGCCAGGTCCCGGAAGATCACCAGCGTGGGAAACCAGAGGGGAAAGTGCTGGTGCCAGCCTGTGAAGCTCAGGGTGATGATGCCTGAAAGCAGCATCAGCTTGTCCGCCAAGGGATCCAGGATGGCTCCAATCCGGCTGGTCTGGTTGAAATGACGGGCGATGTAGCCATCCACCGCATCACTGATGGCCGCCGCAGCAAAAGCGGCGATGGTCCACCAGCGCAGCGATTCGTCTGGACTGCCGGAGGCCACGCTCTGCCCGTAATAAACCGCCAGTCCGATGAAGACCGGGATCAGTAGAATCCGGAACAGGGTGATGTAGGTGGCGAAGGTCACGACAGGGGCATTCTACGACGAAAGAAGCGGCTGGCACGGTGAAACTGGGGCTTCACCGAGTGACCTCGGATCAAAGCTCGACAGACTGCATCAGGCTGGCGACCTCGACTTGACCCGTGGGGTGCTTCTGCTGCAGGGCCAGGCAGAGCGCCTGGCTGCGCTCGGCTTCGCCATGGACGAGGAAGATGCGTTTTTTCTCGCCACCGACCTTGTCGAACCATCCCAGGAGCTCGTCGTGATCCGCATGACCTGAAAAGGAGTCCAGGGTTTCGATGTCGGCGCGCACCGGAAACTCATCTCCCAGAATGTTCACATGCTTGAAGCCGCTGCGGAGCTTCCAGCCAAGGGTGTTTTCTGCGCAGTAGCCGACAAAGAGCAGGATGTTGTCTGGGTTGCTGACGTTCTGGCGCAGATGGTGAAGGATGCGACCGCTTTCGGCCATGCCTGAAGCGGAGATGATGATGGCCGGGCCTTTGACCCGGTTGAGGTTTTTGGACTCATCCACCGTGCGGATGAGCCTGAGGCCTTCGAAGCCGAATGGATCATCGCGCATGAACAGGGCCTTGCCTGCGTCGGGCTTGAGTTCATCGACATGCAGGCGGAAGATCTCCGTGGCTTTAACGGCCAGCGGGCTGTCCACAAAGGTGGCCACAGGCCCGATGCAGTTTTCATGGCGCAGCTTGTCGAGCGTGTAGAGGAGCTGCTGGGTGCGCTCCACCGCAAATGCGGGGATGATGAGCCGCGAGCGGCGCTGCTGAATCTCCCGGATGATGTTGCAGAGATGAGCGGAGGAGTCTGTGGCCAGCTCGTGTTTCCGGCCGCCATAGGTGCTTTCCATGATGACGTAGTCCACGTTGTCACATGGGGCCGGGTCGCTGAGCAGGTCATTGCCGGGGCGGCCGATGTCACCACTGAAAAGCAGGCGTTTCTGCTGCTTGGTCTCATGATCCTGGATGTCGAGCAGCACTTGCGCGGAGCCCAGAACGTGGCCGGCATCGATGAAGGTGAGCTTCACGCCGTCGGCGATGAACATGGTGCGCTCGTAACTGAGGGTGACGAACTGCCGGAGGCACTTTTCCGCATCGATCATGGAGTAGCTGGGCTCCAGGGCAGGAAGGTCATCGCGTTTGCGATGCCGGTTCAGCCAGCCGATGTCGTGCTCATGAATCTTTGCGGCATCAGGCAGCATGATGCTGCACAGGTCCCGGGTGGCGGGAGTGCTGTAGATGTTGCCCTGGAATCCGCGCTTGCAGAGGTGCGGCAGGTTGCCGCTGTGATCAATGTGGGCGTGGGAGAGGACGACGCAGTCGATCTTCTCAGGATCGAAGGGGAAGTGGCTGTTGCGCTCGATGGATTCAGCACGTCGGCCCTGGTAAAGGCCGCAGTCGAGCAGGATGCGGGTGTTATTGACTTCCAGGAGGTGTTTGGAGCCGGTGGTGGTCCCGGCAGCGCCGCAAAAAGTGATTTTCATGGGGAATGAAGCTCATCACAGCGGAGCACGGCTGACTTGGCAAGTGCCGTGCATGTGCAGATTTTGTCCACACAGGCACGGCGCATGACGGCAGCCTCAATGACCGCCGAGTGCGATGGGCTTGTAACCGCCTTTGGCACGGAAGTAGAGCCACATGCCAAGGTAGCAAAGCAGCATGAATCCTGGCAGGACGGCGATGTTGGCGAAGGCGCCGCGCTTGCTGTCAGCCTGCACGGAGTTCAGTTCCTTGGCCGAGGCTCCGTCGAGAGCCTTGATCTTCTCCTGGTCGAGGCTCGGGGTCACCCCAAAGATGCTCGGCTTGGCCGGTCCAGAGACCTTGGCGAGCAGTGCGCCGTGGTCTTTCTCCAGCCGGGAGTGAATGTCCTTGTCCTGCTGGTAGCCGATGAAGGGGCTGCCCAGCACGCCGAGGAAGAGCACACCCACGGCAGAGACGCCGTTCAAGGTCAGGGCACCGCCCTTGGGGAACTGCTCGGAGGTCAGGCCCAGCGTGGTGCTCCAGAGGAAGGTCTTGCCAAAAGCATAGATTGTGGAGGCGGCGACGATGGCCCAGCCGACGCTTTTGGAGAGCAGCATCAGGCCGACAATCGCGATGCCGGAGCCCAGCACGAGCAGTCCGATGGGCGAGAAGCGATGCACGATGGGGCCTGCATAGAACCGCAGCACGGTCATGATGGCAGAGACATACACAAAGACCCAGGCGGCAAAATTCGGCGAGTCAGCCGGGCCGTTCAGCTTCAGGAGTTCGGGCATCCAGCCGTCGGTGCCGAGTTCCGTGGTGGCCAGCGGGCCAATCACAATCAGCACAACCAGGAAGAGCCAGTTGCCCAGCGAGCCGGTGTAGATGCCAGCAGCGGCCCCCACGACGGCTCCAGCAATCAGCGAGGTGGTCATCGTCGCTTCTTTGCCCGCCAGTTGCATGATGGCGAAATACATCAGGAAACCGATGATGAAGAAGCCGATGCCACCGACCTCCTTCAGCATGTCGCGGTAGCTGACCCCGGCGGCCACGCGCTCATTGACGGGGAATTTGCAGGGCAGGATGAGCAGCGCATAGATCACCACAGGGATGATGCAGTGGGCGAAGCGGAACTTCCAAACCGCATCAAAGAACAGGGTCGTGTGTGGGAAGAGGGCGCAGAACAGGGCTCCCAGAGCCAGGCCGGCCGGCCAGCCTGCATGCAGGATGTTGAGCCACTTCGACTTGTCCTTGTTGAAGACGGTGGCGACCACGGGATTGATGAAGGACTCCACCGTGCCATTCGCCACCGCCACGAGCAGCGTGCTCCAGTAAAACGATTCGTAGCCGGTGGCGTTCAGGGTCAGCACCAGCGAGACCAGATGGCAGCCGATGGCAAACAGGGCCACAGTTTTGTAGCCGATCCAGTCAATGACCAGGCTGAAGAAGATGATGCTGATGGCGAAGGGCCACATGCCCGCTCCATTGATGTTGCCTTTCTGTGCCTCGGAAAGGTTGAAGCTGTCCTGCAGTTCCCCGATGGTGTTGGCGCGGACGCCAAAGACGAAGGAGGTTGCTACGAGGGCGATGAAGCAGGCCCAGAACAGCTTCATGTCTGGCCTGGAGTCGGAGGAGGTGGTGGTGCTCATGGTTCGGGAAAAGCGGGCGGATTACAGGAGAAAGCTCCCCAGGCGGCAACCCTTTTCTCAGCAGTGGATGCGGCGGTGCATGTTTGGGTTCGACCTCGGCCATGATCTCGGCCATAGGCAGCGCTCCAGCCCGTCCGACCTCTTTCATGAGCCTTTTTGCGAAGTTCAAAGGTGATTCCGCCTCATTGCCGCCTCGTCTGCCTCTCAGCATGATCCTTCCTGCTTTTGTGGGAGCCTCGCTGGGGGTCGCCCTGATCGCGTGGATGGCAGAACATTTTGAGACAGCCCTGCTGCTGGGCTCGTTTGGCGCCAGCGCCGGGCTTGTCTTTGGGTATCCCGATGTGTTGTTCAGCCAGCCCAGGAATCTGGTGGCGGGGCATCTGCTTTCGACCTTGGTCGGCCTGGCTTTTCTGCACGGCTGCGGGCCGCACTGGTGGAGCGTCGGGCTTGCGGTCGGGACAGCCGTGGCCCTGATGATGCTCACTTCCACCGTGCATCCTCCAGCGGCATCCAATCCTGTGATCGTCTATCTGATGCAGCCCGACTGGTCGTTTGCTCTGTTTCCGACCTTGGTGGGATCGTTGATCCTGGTCGTTAC
This sequence comes from uncultured Prosthecobacter sp., assembly GCA_937941745.1. GTDB lineage: Bacteria > Verrucomicrobiota > Verrucomicrobiia > Verrucomicrobiales > Verrucomicrobiaceae > Prosthecobacter. The sequence goes on from CALDGV010000771.1 coordinate 6,056, forward strand.
AGCGCTTTTCTACCATAATCTGACCCGCAAAACACGCTGGCCCAAGTTCTGGTAAGCCTGCCGGAAGTTCGCCGTTGCCTCGTCCGGCAAGAGCCGCCATAAGGCGCGCCCTTTCTCATGCCCTCTCAAGCCTTCCTCCTCGGACAAGCCTTTCTCGCTGACAATACCAAGAAGCCCGGTGTCGTCACAACAGCCAGCGGCCTGCAATACCTCGTGCTGCGTGAAGGCACGGGGAAGAGCCCCAAGAAGAAGGACACCGTGGTCGTCAACTACCGGGGAACCCTGCTCAACGGTGTGGAGTTCGACAGCAGCTATCTGGCGGGCCGTGAACCTGCCGAGTTTCCGCTCAACAGCGTCATCAAGGGCTGGACGGAAGGTCTTCAACTCATGAAGGAAGGTGCCAAGTTCCGCTTCTTCATTCCTTCCAATCTCGCCTACGGTTCCCGGGGGGCTGGTTTGGACATCGGGCCGGATGAGGCCCTCATTTTTGAAGTCGAGTTGCTGAAAGTCTGGGAGGATTGAGGCTTTGCACGTCTCCCTGGATGGAATCATCACGTCGGCCACGTTCACTTCACCCCATGTCCCGCCACCTTTTTCCGCTCCTGATGACCTCAGCCCTTCTCATCGGCGAAGATTTTGCCGAAGCTCAGCAAAAGACAGCGAACTACGACGAATCCAAGATCGCGCCTTACACGCTTCCCGAGCTGCTCCAGACCGCAGGAGGCGAGAAGATCAGCTCCGCTGAGGCGTGGCAGAAAACGCGCCGCCCAGAGGTGCTCAAGTTGTTTGAGGAGAACGTCTTCGGACGCACTCCGCCCGCTTCGACCTGGGGAAAGGTGAAGTATGAGGTCACCGGCACCCGCAAGGATGCGCTCGGTGGCAAGGCAACCCGCAAATTCATCCACATTTCTCTGCCAGATCATCCGAAGTGGCCGGGAATGGACGTGATGCTCTATCTGCCGAATGGGCTCGGCAAGCCTGCGCCTTGTTTCGTTGGGGCCAGTTTTGGCGGCAACCATGCGGTGAGCACCGAAACGGATGTGCCCCTTTCAGCCCGCTGGATGCGCCCGAGCAAGGAGAAGGGCATTGTGGACAACCGGGCCACCGAACAGAGCCGGGGCAATGAAAGCAGCCGCTGGCCCCTGGAGAAGATCATTGGCCAGGGATTTGCCGTGGCCACCTACTACTATGGCGATGTCGAGCCTGACCATGCCGATGGCTGGAAGGAGGGCCTGCGTGCCGCGCTCAGTCCTGCGGGTGCGAACACGGCTTGGAAAGAAGGTGAATGGGGGGCCATCGGAGCCTGGGCCTGGGGGCTGAGCCGCATCGCTGATTACCTGGAGACGGATGCGGATGTGGATGCCAGCCATCTGGCGGTCATCGGGCATTCCCGCCTGGGTAAAACCTCCCTCTGGGCGGGTGCGCAGGATCAACGTTTCGGCGTGGTCATCTCCAACAATTCGGGTGAAGGCGGCGCAGCCATCATGCGCAGGAATTTTGGCGAAACCACGGCGGTCATCACCAAGGCTTTTCCTCATTGGTTCACCGCGACTTACGGCCGCTATGCCGGCAACGAAGCCTCCTGCCCGATCGACAAGCACATGCTCATCGCCCTCGCGGCACCGCGCCCGGTTTACATTGCCAGCGCCGTTGACGATCAGTGGGCCGACCCCAAGGGAGAATTCCTCTCGGGATTGAATGCAGAGCCTGTTTTCGCCTTGTTTGGCAAAAAGGGCTATGGCGTCGCCGAGCAGCCCCAGATCGATCATCCCGTCGGGGATGCCATTGCCTACCATGTCCGCACTGGTAAACACGATGTGACGGATTACGATTGGGATCAGTATCTGAAATTTGCCGCCCGGCACTTCGGTCGTTGAGCCCGCATAGGCTCCATTCCTCAACTCAAGCTCAAAAATCCGCATCTCCGGTCGTTTCGCGCACGTCTCTTGTCCCGATGATTTTTTCGCTTACCTCGCGCATTCTCCGCACGGTTGATCCAGTCTGTCTGGCCAAGGTCGGCTGGAACTTTGGGTTCAAAGGCGCGCGCTCCGTGATGCTCTTCAAACAGCGCCTGGAGCAGGGGCAGTTTTTCCCGCCCTTTCTCTACATCTCCATCCTGAATTCATGCAACCTGCGCTGCCAGGGATGCTGGGTGGATGTGGACAAGCCCCGCGAAGCCATCTCCCTGGATGAATTGAACAAGATCATTCATGATGCCAAGAGGCACGGAAACGCCTTTTTTGGCCTTCTGGGCGGTGAACCCTTCATGCATCCTGAACTGCTGGACCTGCTGGCCACGCATCCGGACTGCTATTTCCAGATCTTCACCAATGGCCAGCTGATCACTGAGAAAACCGCCAAAGCTCTTCGCCAGCTCGGCAATGCCACGCCGTTGGTCAGCGTGGAGGGGAACAGCACTGTCAGTGATGAGCGCCGGGGGAACAAGGATGTGCTCAACCGCACCCTGCGCGGCCTGCGCAACTGCCTGGATGCCAAGCTGCTCACCGGTGTGGCCACCAGCCTCTGCCAGACCAACATCGACGACCTCCTGACCCGTGAATGGCTGCAAAAGCTCATCGACATGGGAGTGCATTACACCTGGTACCATACCTACCGCCCCGTCGGCCCCAAAATCAATGACCAGCTGGCCCTGACCCCGGCGCAGATCACAAAGGTCCGCCGTTTTGTCACGGACATGCGTGCTGAGATGCCGATCGCGATTGTGGATGCCTACTACGATCACAACGGTAAGGCCCTCTGCCCGATGGCCACAGGCATTAGCCATCACATCGGACCGACTGGAGGTCTTGAGCCCTGCCCGATCATCCAGTTCGCCAAGGAAAACGTCCGCACGCAGAGGGATCTGTTCGATGTCTTTACGCAGTCGGAGTTTCTCAAGGATTTCAGAGAGACGGCTGCTCGCCACACCCGGGGCTGCATCGTTCTTGAGAGGCCTGACTTGGTGAAGGACCTAGCCCTAAAGCATGGTGCCAAGGATACCACGATCCGCCAGACAGCCCTGGCCGAGGTCGAAGCGATGAAACCGCGGACCAGCCAATGGCGCGAGGAGGAGGAAATTCCCGAGAAGCACTGGATGTACAAGATCGCTAAACGCTTCTTCTACCATGACTTCGGGGTCTATCATCAGCTTGATCCCAAGGCACACAGTCCGGTTGGGTGACGAAAACTTCTCGTGGTTCCTTTGAAATTCACACTTGCCGAACCCTCAAGAAACTCCTTAAATACAGCTGCCCGCTTATGAAACAACTCATCACCCTTATTGCTCTGTCGGTCGCCACCAGCAGCTTCGCTGGTCCGTTCAACTCGGTTGCGGCCAATCCTCCCCCACCTGCTCCCGATGCGACCGCCTTCTGCGGCCAGCGTCCGAACAAGGACATCTTCGGTGGTTACACCGCGATCAACCGCAGCATCCGCAACGGTGGAACCTCCATCAGCAAGGATCAGATCATCAACTACGGACCTGCCAACCTTGAGAAATTTCAGGGTCAATATTATTGGGCACTGCCTGTTACCTATGTGAGCACCTTCAGCGGCCCGAACAGCTATGCTGGCAAGCCTGCCTCCAATGCCATGAATGTCGTCCAGGCTCGTGCGCTGGTGAGTTTCGGCTCAGTCGTTCACTGGCTGTATCAGCCGACCCATCCTGAGCGCTCCTCCATCCCGGTGCGCTGATCTGCGGTTTTGAAAAAGTTTTGGGTTTTTCCGCGAGGCGGACCGTGAACCGGTCCGCCTCGTTCGTTTTTAACGGCCCCCTGACAGCCGCAGTGCTTGCACTGCCAGCGGCTACTGCCATCATCCGCGCCCTGCCAATCATGCCTGAATCTTCCCCCACGCTCCTTTACTGCCGTTGCGCCTATGCCCAGGTCGTTCCCAGCGGAGTGAAAAACGAAGTCCTGCAGAAGCTTTGTGAGTCAGGGGCTGGTTTTGAGAGTGTCTCCGATCTGTGCGAAATGGCAGCTCATCGTGACCCAAGGCTGCAAGCCCTGGCCTCCTGTGGGCCTCTGCGCATCGCCGCCTGCTATCCTCGTGCCGTCAAGGGGCTCTTCCAGCAGGCAGGGTCACCTCTTTCTGAGGCCGTCGAGGTTCTCAACATGCGCACTCAGACTGCCGAGGAGATCGTCAATGCCATGCTGAAACCTTAAGTGGTTCCTGCTCGTTCTTCTGCCTGCTCACCTCATGATCACTCACGTTCACCGTCCTCTCCGAGTCGTTCTTTACGAAGGCCAGGGATCCTTCCCCCTGCCGGCTGAATCCCGGGCCAAGGTCATGATGGCGCTCCTGGACAAAGGTTATGCCGTCACCCGCGCCACCGATGCGGGGGCTTCAGCCATGCCGCATGATGACCGCAGCCTGCTTGTCCTTGGTTTGTTTCCAGATCAGAAGGCTCCGCAAATCGAAGATGTCACCGGGAAGGTCAGCATCGAAGCCCGCGACATCAGCGGCCTCGATGTGGAGGCGATTCTGGGCCTCGTGGAGAAGAGCAGGGGGGAAGTGCCGATGAACGAGCCGGGCAAGTGGAAGCCCTGGTTTCCTGTCATCGACTACACCCGTTGCACCAACTGCATGCAGTGTCTGAGTTTCTGCCTGTTTGATGTTTATGGCGTGAGTTCGGATCACAAGATCCAGGTTCAGAACAACGACAACTGCAAGACCAACTGCCCGGCCTGCTCCCGTGTCTGTCCTGAGGTGGCGATCATGTTTCCCAAGTATCAGGCAGGGCCGATCAACGGTGATGAAGTCAATCAAGCCGAGGCCAGCCGTGAGAAGATCAAGGTGGATATTTCCTCTCTCCTTGGGGGAGACATTTATTCCGCTCTTAAGGATCGCAGCGCGGCTGCCAAATCCCGTTTCAGCAAGGAGCGGAGTCCTGACAAAGCCCTCGATGAGCGCAAAAAGTGCCTCACAAAGCTTGTTGGCGATGGATTTATTCCTGCAGATGTCCTCGCCAGCCTGCCTTCGCCGGATGAGATCCTGCGCAAGGCCGAACAGGCCAAGGCGAGAGCTGAGGCCGCACTCGCAGCACAAGCCTAAACGCAAAGAGCGGCCTGATGCGGGCGTAGTGCCTTCATGGTCCGTTATTTCCTTGTTAGCATCTTTACTGTCGCTGCCCTCGCCCTTCAGGCAGCCGAACCCTTGAACATTGGTTCCCGCCGGGAACTCTTTGTGGATGATTTTATCATCGAAAAGCTTCAGGCCGGCGCGGTTCGGCGTCTGCATCAGCCGCAGCCTCGGGAAATCGTGATGGTGCATGATGCCGCCTGGGAGGGCAGCGGCACCGGCTATCACAGCATCTTCAAGGACGGCGACCTCTACCGAATGTACTACAAGGCGTGGCAGCTGGATGTGAAGGATGGCAAGGTGAATACCGGCTCTCATCCGCTCTTCTGCTGCTATGCCGAGAGTGACGATGGAATGCACTGGCGGAAGCCCGAGCTTGGGCTGCACGAGTTCAAAGGCTCCAAGGCCAACAACATCGTCATTCCTCATGGCATGATGGGGAAGGTGAATCCTGACGGCGGCCATCCTGCCGTATTCAAGGACGACAATCCGGCGGCACCGGCGGATGCCCGCTACAAGGCCATCGTGCGTTCCAACTCGCCCAAAGGTCTTCTGGCCTTGAAGTCAGCCGACGGCCTTCGCTGGACTCCAATGTCGGACAAACCTGTGATCACCGACGGAGCTTTCGATTCGCAAAACCTGGCTTTCTGGGATGCTCAGAGCGGCATTTACCGCGCCTACTGGCGCTATTTCACGGCTGGTGTCACGGATGAAAAGAACTGGAAGCCATCGGGTGACCGAGCCATCCGCACCGCCACCTCGCGCGACTTTATCCACTGGGAAGGACAGAAGGATCTGCAGTATGTGGATTCCCCCTCGGAACAGCTCTACACCAACCAGGTGAAGCCCTACCATCGGGCACCTCACCTGCTCATCGGCTTTCCCACGCGCTACATTGAAAGAGGATGGTCGGAATCCATGCGCGCCCTGCCTGAGCGTGAACATCGTGAGTCTCGTGCCAAGGCCAGTCTGCGCTATGGCACCGCGATCACGGAAGGCCTTTTCATGGCAAGCCGTGATGGAGTCACTTTCAAACGCTGGAACGAAGCCTTTCTTCCTCCTGGAATCGAGCGTCCAGGCACCTGGAACTACGGCCACCAATACATCGCATGGCAAGTCGTCGAGACTCGCTCCGATCTGGAGGGGGCGCCCAACGAACTCTCGCTCTACGCCACCGAGAGCTACTGGACGGACACCAGCAGTGCATTGCGTCGTTACACGCTCAGGCTGGATGGGTTTGTTTCGGTGCATGCACCGATGAGCGGCGGAGAACTGCTGACCAAGCCTTTTCGTTTCCAGGGAAAGCGGCTGACGATGAATTTCGCCACTTCAGCTGCGGGAGGCATTCAAGTCGAGCTTCAGGATGCTGATGGCAGGGCCCTGGCGGGCTGTTCGCTGGATGATTCGGAGGTTCATTTCGGTGACTCAGTGAATCGCGCCGTGGTCTGGAAGGGTGGTTCTGATGTCTCGCAATGGGCCGGGCAACCGGTTCGGCTGCGCTTCAAGCTGCAGGACGCTCACCTGTATTCCTTCAAGTTCGAGGAGTGAAAAGCCCCCGGGTTCAATCGACGAAGACAAACTCGTTTGAGAGCATCAGCATTTGGATCAGTTGCTCCCAAGGGCTGATGCTGGCCACTGGTTGATTGGAGAAATCCTTTTCAGCATCCCAGCCAGTCACAGGCAAATCACCTCCTGCGCCTGTGGCTGTTTCGACTGCGGCAATCTTGGGGGACCACAGAAACTGGTCGCTGTTCAGTCCTCCGCCGATGTCCACGATGAAGTCCAGGGTGTCACCCGCCTCCATGGAAATCGTTTTCAAACTCAGCTCAGCCTTGTCAGCATGCAGCTGGCTGCTGAGCAGCTTGCCAAGCCTGGAATGGCTCACAAATGCGCGGATGCCGTCTCCGACGGTAGGTTCATGAACCAGCCATGACTGCAGTTCATAGGTTCCAGGAGCCGGGGCTTTCCAGCGCCTGATGACGGCATGCTTCCGGTCATTGCCCGGATGACCGCCCTTGGCGGTAAGCTGTGCCCAGCCAAGTTCTTGGTTGGGCCATTCAGCGGCTCCCTGCCAGGCGCTGCCAGTGAAATGAGGGATAGGGTGAAAGGCATGCACTCGCCCGGCAGCTTCGTCCCATTCGCCATAACCATAACTCCAGGCCTTTGAGGCCAGGGGTGGTTCAGGAGGTGGTGCCGCATCCACCTTCAGAAAAGCGAGCGCAGAGGCCATCTCCTCTGAACTGGGGCTGCGCTGAAAGAGCTGGTGATAGATACTCTGCAGCCTCGCTTTATCGGAATCTGCTCCTTCTGCGGATCTTTTCGCCAGAGCCTTCACCTGACGGATGAGGAAGGGGTGATTGAGCCCAAAAAGTGCCTGCTGAGGGACGGTCGTCTCGGTCCGTTGAGGGATGGAGAGGTCCGGGTTGGCGAAATCAAAGGTCCGCATCACTGCTGGCAGATTTTCGCGATCTACGAGGGCATAAAGGGTTCGTCTCGTATTGCTTGTGGCAAACAGGGCCTCCGCAGGGCCACCGACTTTCTGGTTCAGGCCTTCTCCTGCCGTGAGCCAAGCATCCCGCAGTTCTTCAAATCCTAGACGGTGAGGGCTCATGCGAGCCAGCCAGCGATTGTCGGGATCACGAGAATCACTGGCCCGGCTTTCCTGCTGATAGGTCTCCGAAGTTAAAATCAACCGATGAACGTGCTTCAGGCTCCAGCCGCTCCGGATGAACTCTGCCGCTAGCCAGTCCAGCAGTTCAGGATGGCTGGGGGCACTGCCTTGCTTGCCAAAGTCACTGGGCGTGCTGACCAGTCCACGACCAAAATGATGCTGCCAGACTCGGTTCACCATCACCCGTGCAGTCAGAGGGTTCTGAGGATTGGCAATCGCCTGAGCCAGTTCGAGCCTTCCGCTGCCTTGTCGGAAGGGCTTTTGTGGCCCGAAAAGGCTGAGGAAGGCCCTGGGCACTGCTTCACATTTGGTCAGAGGATTGCCGCGGTTGAAGATCCTGGGCTCGGCTGGGCGAGCACGGTCCACCAGGATCGTTGCGTGAGCCGGGACTTGGCTGCTCTTCAAAAGATGCCGGTCCACCTCGGTTTGCGACTTCCACAACTCCACCACCACGCTGGTGGGGAAGTACATCTCATTGTTCGCGATGTGCTCATCTGGAACCCAGCAGGGGGATTCGGGTCCCTGCAGGACATCCTGCGTGACTTTGACTCCAGGATGCTTCTCAAGCCAGGCCGTCCAGCGGTGCACGATGAACGGGTTGAGGTCTTTTTCGTCCAGAATCTGGCCGAAGACTTCCTCCGGATACTTCTCCAGCTCCTTTTGGGCCGCCAGATAGTCCGCTGCACGCGCTCTTGTGCGTGCCATCTGCTCTTCGCGACGCTTTGTCATCAGCTCGCGGTTTTTCTGCTTCAGCTTTTCCAGCTCAGCATCCTGACCCGGAGCACATGGCACCACCTGTTCTGCGCAGCTCTGAAACACGCCATACAAGGCATAGTAATCCCGGGTTGGAATCGGATCGAACTTGTGATCGTGGCAGCGTGCGCAGGCCACCGTCAGTCCCTGCGTCCCGCGCATCACCACGTCGATGCGATCGTCGATGATGTCATGAGTCACACCGAGGAAGCGCCGACCGAGGGTCAGAAAGCCCATGGCGGCCAGATCGGGTGAACCTTGTGGCACCAACTGATCGGCCGCGATCTGCAGCATCAGGAAGCGGTCATAAGGCATGTCGTCGTTCAGGGCTCGCACCACCCAGTCCCTGTAGGCCGAGGCATGCACCCAGCGCTTCTCCTCCCGTGCATAGACATAGCCTTTGGTGTCGGAGTAGCGCGCCAGATCCAGCCAGTGGCGTGCCCAGTGTTCTCCATAGTGAGGCGATGCCAGAAGCTCGTTCACCCAGCGCTCGTAGGGGATGTGGCTCGAGGCAGGAGGAAGGCCGGTGAGACCAAAGCTGGCACGTCGGACCCGTGTGGCATTGTCTGCCTTCGGTGAGGGCTTCAGGCCTTGTTCTGCCAATTTTTGGCGGATGAAGTCATCAATGCTCCGTCCTTGCCCTGGTTTGAGAGGTCGAAACGCCCAGTGCTCCTCCGAACGCAGGCTCGGAGCGGTCAGCAGAAGGAGCAGTACTGGCAGGACGCATCTCACAAGCGCCTACTACGGCTCTGGCAGACATGTTCTCGTCTCCGCCGTTCACAATCCTGTGCGGAGTTCCATGGGCGACTTTCCGCTCCAGGCCTTGAATGCCCGTGAAAAATGAGCCGCCGACTTGTAGCCGAGCTCTGCCGCCACGGCTTTCACCTGGGCATCCGGCTGCCTGAGCTTGATGGTGGCCTGGCTCATCTTCAGGCGGGTCAGGCAGGCCAGGGGAGTTTCCATGTCATAGCGTTTGAAGAGCCTCGTCAGGTAGGCGGCGCTCACATGGCAGTGCTTGGCGGCTTGTTCGATGCTGCCCAGGACGGGATAGTTCCTCAGCAGATGGCCCCGGCAGCGAAGATAAGTGGCATAAGCAGGATCAAACTTGGTGGCTGCATGCTGTTTTGAGTCGGCACACAGCGTCAGGGCATGCTCCAGGGCTGCGCCAGCGACCCTCTGCGCCATCCTGCCACCACGCAGGGCATGGTCGATGACCTCTTCCAGAAGTCCCGTCACCCTGCCTGCATCCATCACGCGGATCACCGTGCCAGCCTTGAGATCCAGTTCTTCCAGAAGGCTGGAGGCCCGGGTGCCATTCAGGTTGAAAAAGTATTTCACCATCGGTTCCGCACTGTCGCTTTCGATCATGTGCGGTGTTGTGGGGCCATAGAAAAATGCATGACCGGCACCCAGTTCGTGCTTCTGCCCTGCCAGCGTCACCCGGCCGGCTCCTCGTGCGACAAATTCAAAGGCGATGAAGGGAAATCGGCTGCGGTTGATGACAAAATCCGGCGCGCACCATTCACAACCTCCTGCCGCAAGGTCAAGCCCTCCCGACTTGGAGTCTTTTCCGTTGGCGGGCACATAGAAGCGCCGTGTCCGCAGCACCTGCTTGGAAAAGTAATCCGCTTCGTCCGTGACCTTCATGATTTTCAAGCCTGCACATCAGTCCATGCTTGGTCAAGAATCGTCATGCATCAGGGCGTCACAAGGTGGCCTTTTTCACCCGGCCAAAATCTGTGCCTAAAAAGCGGCGCGCCATCAGCTCCGCCTGCTCGGAGAGGTCGGTGAGAAAGATGTCCAGCGTCGGCCTGGCCCTGCCATGGCGCAGCAGATGATGCTGCTCCAGCACGGTGCGTGTGTGGGCGGCGCAGGTGCTGGCGCTGTCCACCAGGCGCACTTTGCGGCCGAGCATCTTTTTCAGCACTGGCATCAGCAGCGGGTAGTGCGTGCAGCCCAGCATCAGCGTGTCGATGCCTTTATCGAGCAGCGGGTCCAGGTACTGTTTCAGCACCAGCTTCAGGGCTGGATGCTCGATCCAGCCCTCTTCCACGAAGGGAACCAGCAGCGGAGTCGCCTCGGCATGAATCTGGAGGCCTGGGCGGCGCATCGCCAGGGCATATTGGTAGGCGCTGCTGCGGATCGTGCCTGCGGTGCCGATGATTCCCACCCGCTCGCAGCGTGCATCCGCCAGCGTGGCCTCCACGCCCGGCTCAATCACGCCGATCACGGGCACGCGGAAAGTCGCTTGCAGCAGCGGCAGGGCATGAGCCGTGGCCGTGTTGCAGGCCACGATCACCGCCTTCACCCCATGGCTGATCAGGAACTGCGTGTCCTCCACGGAGAAACGCCTGATGGTGTCCGGTGATTTGGAACCATAAGGCACCCGCGCGGTGTCTCCCAGGTAAACGATGGACTCATGCGGCAGCAGTTCACGCAGGGCGCGGACGACCGTGAGCCCACCGACACCTGAATCGAAGACGCCGAGAGGAGCCTGGGAAGGAGCAGAGGAAGCCATGGAAACTCAGCACCAAACGGCGGCACGGCATGGTGGGCAAGCGGGGATTCTTTGTGCCTGCATCAAGTTCCGCAGGCCCTTCCCCTTACAAAAGCAGAATCATCTTTTCATCGCATGGACCTGCGCCTAGCCTCCTGTCCACGCCTTCTTTTTAACCACCTCAACATCTCTTTACGACCATGGGCCTGATGGATTACCTCAAAGGACAGTTCCTCGAAATCATTCAATGGCAGGATGATTCCCGCGACACCCTCGTCTGGCGTTTTCCCGATGAGGACAAGGAGATCAAGCGCGGCGCCCAGCTCATCGTCCGCGAATCGCAGGTCGCACAGTTTGTGTATCTCGGCCAGTTCGGCGACACCTTCGGTCCCGGCAAGCACGACCTCGTCACCGACAACATTCCCATCCTCTCCACCCTCAAAGGTTGGAAGTACGGCTTCGAGTCACCCTTCAAGGCCGACATCTACTACATCAACACCCGCCTCTTCACCGGCAACAAATGGGGCACCAGCAACCCCATCATGATGCGTGACCAGGATTTCGGCATCGTGCGTGTCCGTGCCTTTGGCACCTTCGACTTCCGGATCACCGATCCCAAGCTCTTCCTGAAGGAGGTCAGCGGTTCCGACCATCATTTCCGCCTGGATGAATTTGCCGACACCATGCGCAGCCGCATTGTCAGCGTGTTCACCGATGCCCTGGCCACGGCCAAGGTTCCCGTGCTCGACCTCGCCACCCGGTATGGCGAGCTCGGCGATGCTCTGCTGCCCATCATCAACCCTCAGACCCAGGGCAAATACGGCATCGAGATCACCAGCTTCATCCTCGAAAACGCCTCCGTGCCGCCTGAAGTCGAGCAGGCCATCGACAAGCGCAGCAGCATGAGCGCCATCGGCAACCTCAACGACTACGTGAAGTTCCAGATGGCCGAGGGACTTGCCAAGGGCGGGCCCAGCGCTGCCGGCAGTGCCGCAGAAATTGCCATGGGCTTTGGCATGGCCCAGCAGATGATGGCCCAGGGGGCCTTCAACATGGCTCCCGCCGCCGCCCAGCCCCCGCCTCTCCCCGGTGCTGCGGCGGCTGCTCCGGCCGTGGACATCCTGACTCCCGCCCAGGTGGCACAGACCCTCGGCGTCACCGAGGCCGACGTCATCGCCAGCATCGAAGCAGGTGACTTGAAGGGCAAAAAGATCGGCAGCCAGTATCGCATCACCAAGGCTGCACTGGACGAGTTCCTGGCGCACTGATTCCGGCATGGGTTCAGGTCATCTGCAGAGCGGGTTTTTGCCGGATTCCGGAAAAGACCCGCCGCTTGACCTACCCCGCATCCACCGCCACGGATCAGTCAGTTCTATGACCCGCCAAGAAAACCTCGAAGCCTTCTTCCGCAACGGCCGCACCGTCATCCTGCCCATCGATCACGGCTGTGCCATCCCCGTGCCAGGCTTGAACCCTTTTGACCTCATGGACCGCGTGAGCCCCTATGTGGATGGCTATGTGGTGAACCTCGGAGTGGCCATGCGCGCCTCCGACTCCATGGCGGGGAAGGGGATCTGCCTCCGCACCGACACCTACAACACCCGCACCACCGGTGAGGGCGCTGGCACCATCAACGTCTATGGCATTGAGGAGGCCGAGATGGTGGGCGCGAATGCCGTGATGAACATGCTCTATCCCGGCGGCGCCAACGAACGCATCAATTTCCAGGAGGTGGCCGACCTGATCCGCACGAGTTTCGACCTCGACATCCCCACGATCATCGAGGCCCTCCCCGTGGGGCTGGGGCAGAGCGCTCATTACACCCTCGAAAACGTCTCTTTCGCGGCTCGTCTGGCGGCTGAAATGGGCGCCGATGTGGTGAAGGTGCCTTATCCCACCGACGCCAAGCCGGGGGATTTCCGCCGCATCACGGAGAGCTGCTTTGTGCCGGTCATCATCCTCGGCGGAGCCTCCATGAACGACGATGCCAGCCTGCTGAAGATGGTGGAGGACGCCATGGATGCCGGTGCCGCAGGCATCGCCATCGGCCGCAACGTCTGGCAGCACAAAAACCCGGCCGCCATCGCCCGCAGCCTCGCCGCCATCGTGCATGAGGAGGCCTCCGCGCTGGAGGCCCTGGCGCTGCTGAAGGAACCCCTGCGCTAGAAATCCCCGGAGCAGGTCGTTTCAGCGCATGATGCGCCCGCCGAGCCCTGATTTCCTGCACCTGAACCGCCGAGAGTTCTTTCTTCGCTCCAGTGGAGCCCTGGGCAGTGCCGCCCTCGGCGGTTTGCTGGCCCGTGATCTTCCTGCCGGGGAGGCTGCGGCGGCTGCCCGGCCGCATTTCGCACCTCGTGCCAAAAATGTGATCTATCTTCACATGATCGGCGCGCCTTCGCAGCTCGATCTGTTCGATGACAAGCCCGTGCTCCGGAAGCACGACGGCCAGAAATGCCCGGAAGAGCTGCTCAAAGGCCGGCGCTTTGCCTTCATCGGCGGTGAAATGGCCCTCGCAGGCTCTTCCTACCAGTTTGGCAGGCATGGGCAGGGCGGGGCCGTCATGTCCGAGCTGCTTCCGCACCTCGCCACGGTGGCGGATGACATCTGCCTGCTCAAGGGCATGCATACCAACGAGATCAATCATGCCCCCGCGCAGATGTTCCTGCACACAGGCTTCGGCCAGGGCGGCCGCCCCAGCATGGGCTCCTGGGTCACCTACGGGCTGGGCACCGACAACCGCGACCTGCCGAGCTACGTCGTCCTCCTTTCCGGCCCGCCTGGCGGGGCGGGAACCTCCCTTTGGAGCACCGGCTTCCTGCCCAGCGTCTATCAGGGCGTGCAGTTCCGCAGCAGCGGCGATCCCGTGCTCTTCCTCAGCAATCCCGAAGGCCACAGCCGCAGCGACCGCCGCCAGGTCCTCGATGCGGTGAAGGCCCTCAACCAGCAGAACCTCGGCATCGTTGGTGATCCCGAGATCGCCACCCGCATCAGCCAGTATGAGATGGCCTTCCGCATGCAGGCCAGCGTGCCGGAGTTGATGGACATCTCCAAGGAATCCGCCGCCACCCTGAAAATGTATGGTGCCGAGCCCGGCAAGGCCTCCTTTGCCAACAACTGCCTGCTCGCCCGCCGCCTCGTCGAGCGCGGTGTCCGCATGGTCCAGCTCTTCGACTCCGACTGGGACCACCACGGCGGACTCGACAAGCGCCTCCGTGCCAAGGCGCGTGATGTGGACCAGCCCATGGCCGCCCTGATCCGCGACCTCAAGGCACGCGGCCTGCTGGATGAAACCCTCGTCATCTGGGGCAGTGAATTTGGCCGCACGCCCCTCCGCCAGGGCATTGATGGCAACGGTGCTAAGACCACCCCGGGCCGCGACCACCACAAGGACGCCTACACCATGTGGATGGCAGGCGGCGGCGTCAAAGGCGGCATCACCCATGGCCGGACCGATGAGCTCGGCTTCTCTCCCGTGGAGGGCGCTGTTCATACCCACGACCTCAACGCCACGGTCCTCCACCTGCTCGGTCTCGACCATGAGCGGCTCACCTTCCGTTACCAGGGCCGCGACTACCGCCTCACCGATGTGCATGGTGAGATCGTCACGCCCATCCTGGCCTGAATCCAGCCTTCCCGCGCGGGCCAGAAGCCTGGAGAAAACAGGCTTCCCAAGCCGTTTCATCCATGCATGAATCTTCTCATGACATGGTTTTACAACAACGACGGCGTCGCCGACGGCCCGCACGATGAGCCGGCGATGCGCGCCTTCATCCAGCAGGGGCGCATCACCGCACGCACCCTGGTCTGGAAGGAGGGCCTGCCCCTCTGGCAGGAGGCACGCCAGCTCCAGGCAGCCTGGTGGGAGCCTGCGGAAAAGCCCGCTGCCAAAGGGCCTGCCGCCTCCTCCCCGGAAGCCGGCGGCACACCCGCCCGCCGTCTGGCCACCCCCATGGCCCCCAGTGAAGCAGAAGCCCCCAAGCCCAAGGCGGGCTTCCTGAAGCGCCTTTTTGGCCGTAAGGACAAGTGAGAACTCGTCATGTCCCACGCTGCCAACGCCCACGCCTTTCTTCGTGACCCCGCCCGCGCTGCCTGGCACGACCAGACCCTCTGGATGGTCCGTGCCAAGCGCGACCGCCAGGCCGCCCAGGTGCCCGACTGGGAGGCCCTCCGCGAGGCTGCCTCCCAGATCAAGGAGCACACCCTCTCCCGCCTCGCCGAATACCTCGAAGAGTTCGAAGCCCGCGCCCAGGCCAACGGCATCCACGTCCACTGGGCCGCCGATGGCGACGAGCACAACCAGATCGTCCACAGCATCCTCGCCCATCACGGCGCCCGGAAGCTCGTGAAGAGCAAATCCATGCTCACCGAGGAATGCCACCTCAACCAGCACCTCCAGTCCCACGGCATCGAAGTCATTGATACCGACCTCGGTGAACGCATCGTCCAGCTTCAGGAAAAGCCGCCGAGCCACATCGTCATGCCGGCCATTCACCTGAAGCGCGCCGAAGTCGGCGAGGTCTTCCATGAGCATCTCGGCACCCCCAGGGGGCTGGATGATGCCCAGCAGCTCACCGAGGCCGCCCGCCAGCACCTCCGCCAGCACTTCCTCACCGCCGATGCCGCCCTCACAGGCGTGAACTTTGCCATCGCCGAGACCGGCGGCTTCGTCGTCTGCACCAACGAAGGCAACGCCGACATGGGGGCCCACCTCGCCCCCGTTCACATCGCCTGCATGGGCATTGAAAAGCTCATCCCCAGGCAGGAGCACCTCGGCGTCTTCCTCCGCCTGCTCGCCCGCAGCGCCACCGGCCAGCCCAGCACCGTCTTCAGCTCCCACTTCCTCAAGCCCCGCCCCGGCCAGGAGATGCACGTGGTGCTGGTGGACAATGGCCGCAGCCGCCAGCTCGGACGCAGCGACTACCGCAAAAGCCTCGCCTGCATCCGCTGCGCCGCCTGCTTCAACACCTGCCCCGTCTATCGCCGCAGCGGCGGCTACAGCTACAGCTACTTCATCGCAGGCCCCATCGGCAGCATCCTCGCCCCCAATGTTGACAAGGCCGCGCATGGCGACATGCCCTTTGCCTCCACCCTCTGCGGATCCTGCAGCGCCGTCTGCCCGGTGAAGATCGACATCCATGCCCAGCTCCTCAAATGGCGGCAGGAGATCACCGCCGCAGGTCATGCCCCCTGGTGGAAGACCCTCGCCATGCACCTGACCAGCTTCATCCTCCGCCGCCCGGCCCTCTACCGCCTCTCCGGCCGCCTCGCCCGCCCCTTCCTGCCCCTGGCCAACCTCCTGAAGCTCGACCCCTGGACCCAGGCCCGCGATCTGCCCCCGCCACCGCCACAGACCTTCCGCCAGTGGCTCGCCAGTGAAAAGAAATCCTCATGAGCAGCCGCACCGCCATCCTGCACGCCGTTCGCAGCGCCCAGCCGGCAGCCCGCCCCATCCCCTCCCTCGCCACCCTCGGCGTCGGCGGTCAGATGGAAGGCGGCCTCGCCCGCCTCATCGCCACGCTCGACTTCATCGGCGCCCGCGTCATCCGCGCCTCCAGCCTCACCGATGCCGCCACCTGGCTGCGGGAAAACCTCCCCGCCCAGGCCCGCATCGCCTCCACCGTGCCGGCCATCCCTGGCTGTCTCGACCTGTCAGCCGTCATCGATCCTCATCAGCTGGAGGGCGTCCACACCGCCGTCTTTCCCGCCCGCTTCGCCGTCTGTGAAAACGGCGCAGTCTGGGTGGATGAGGCCGATCTCGGCCACCGGGTCCTCCCGATGATCGCCGAGCACCTCTTCATCGTCCTGCACGCCGCCGATCTCGTCAGCGACATGCACGCCGCCTACGACCGCCTCGGCCCCATCAGCGGCGGCTTCGGCCTCTTCCTCGCCGGCCCCTCCAAGACTGCCGACATCGAGCAGTGCCTCGTCATCGGCGCCCATGGCGCCCGCGGCGCCACCGTCTTCATCTGGGGGGATTGAGCCCCTCAGCCCACCTTCCGCCGCACCGTCTGCCCCGGATTCATCAGATCCTCCCGCTCCAGGCCGGTCAGCACCTGCAGCCTCCGCAGCAGCCAGAAAAGCAGCACCATCAGCGCCCCGGTCATCGGCAGGCCGATCACCAGAAAGCCCACCCAGTTTTGCCGGCCGATCGCCTGCATGTAGGCCTCGCTGCCCGGCTCCTTCCCCTTCAGGAACATCAGGATCATCCACGCATTCGCCGCCGCTGAGGCAAACATCGACCCCGCCAGTCCCCACGAAGCCCGGCCCAGCAGCCCCCGGAAGGCCGCCCGCTTCTCCGCACTGTCCAGCGCCGCCTCCAGCATCCCGTGATTGATCACCTGCGGATTCAGCAGCAGCTCATTCACCAGCGGCCTGCCCCAGTAAAAGCTCAGCGGAAACGCCAGCCCAAGAAACACCGGAAACGCCGCCTCCTTCACCGCAAACCAGCCCGCGCTCAGGTTCAGCAGCCCCAGCCCCCCGGTCACCATCACCGCCACAAAGCCCAGGATGGAAAAAAAGTTCATCCCCCGCTTCCGCACCCAGCAGTAAACCCCGAAGCCCAGCGGCATCACCATGAACTCTTGAAAATCAATCTTATTATCCGCATGAGCGCCGCCA